>CALGHC010000926.1 GCA_937915965.1 uncultured Myxococcales bacterium | reverse complement strand
CCTGCCGGCGGCGGTAGCCAGGCAGGTGAGGCTGGACATTAGGAGCGAATTGGGCGAGATGCAACGTCGTCCCCGCCGAGGTCGCCGGCCGCGCCGCCTCTGTGGAAGGACCACCAGGGAGCCACCGTGCGAGCCGACCGTCCCAGCACCACCGCCGCCGTCGTCGCCGCCGCGCGCGCCCTCGCCTCGCAGGGCGTGCCTGTCGCCGGCGCGGCCGACGCCACGGCCGTGGGTCTGCTGCCGCGTCGTTGGTCCGAAGCCGTCTCCTTCGTCGAAGAAGCCGGGCGCGACGGCGTGCCCCTGCGTGGGTTCCTTCGTCTGGCGAGCGCGGGCCTGGTCGATCATATCGCGCTGCGGACCGCGACCATCGACGCGGCGGTGACCGACGCGGTCGCCGAGGGCTGCGATCAGCTCGTGGTGCTCGGCGCTGGCCTCGACAGCCGCGCCTGGCGTCTCGACTGCCTCGCCGAGGTCGACGTCTTCGAGGTCGACCACCCGGCCACCCAAGGCTGGAAACAGCACCGCGTCGACGGCCAGCCGCCGCGCGCGCTCAGCGTCGTGTTTGCGCCCATCGACTTCGAGCAAGACGACCTCGCCACCGTTCTCGCCGCTGCCGGCCACCGAATCGATGCGCCGACAGTGTGGGTCTGGGAGGGCGTGACCATGTATCTCGCCGGCCCCGCCGTCGCCGCGACCCTCGCCGTGGTCGCCGCTCGATCCGCGCCGGGCAGTCACCTCATCGCCAGCTACATGACCCCCAAGGTCGCTCCGCTGGGCTCGTTGGCTGCGCGCGCGATCCTGGCCGGCTTCGCGAGCCTTGGCGAGCCTTTGGTCGGTGCTCTGGGCACCGAGGACATGGCCGCGCGGCTGGCGCAGGTCGGCATGTCGGTGCGATTCGACGCCGATTCCCGTCAGCAGGCCGCCCGCTTGGGGACCGGCAGCGCTTTGGCCTGGGTCTTTCAGTGTGAACGGGTCGTCGTCGCGAGTGTGGGGCGCGCGGCGGGCCGAGGGGCCAATGAGGCGCGCTGACTCGGCACTGTGGGTCTCTACTGCAGCCCTTGGCTGCGTCGTCATGGTTGCGGCCGGATTGAGCGGGTGCAAGGCGCCCAACGACGCCTCACAGGTGCCACCGTCCCCGCCGGCGGGTCTGCACTGCATTGACGACCGCGTTCAGGTCGACGGGCTGCGGCTGGCTGGATCTGGTTCGTGTCTCGCCCTGGCCGTCGAGCTCGCGTCCGTGTGGCACACCGCCGGCCAGTCACCCGCGCTGCACGTGAGCGAGACGATCGGCACCCGCGGCGCGGTGCAAGCGTTGCTTGACGGTGCCATCGACGTCGGCCTCGCATCACGACCGCTGCGGTCCGACGAGACCGCCGCCGGGGTTCACGCCTTACCGTTGGCGCGCGCGGCTCTCGCCTTCGTGGTCGACGCGCGCAACCCAACGCAGCGGCTCACCAGCCGGCAACTGGTAGCGATGTACCGCGGCGAGCTGCGCCATTGGGACAACGGTTCCCCCGTCCGGTTGTTGACCCGCGAGCTTGGAGACAGCGGTACGCTGGCGATCGCCGCGGCCTCCCCCGAGCTGGCGGCGGCGATGCAGAACGCCGCTGCAGTGGGTCGCGCTGTCGTGCGCTACACCGACCAGGAGATGCGCGACGCGCTCCTGACCGGGCAGGGAGCGCTTGGCATCCTCGACGTCGGCATCATCCGCCTCGAGGGCCTGCCCCTGCGCGCTCTGCAGGTCGACGGCCTGCGGCCCGACGCGGCCAGCGTAGCTGCCGGTGTCTGGCCCTACACGAAATCCTTGGCGCTGTTGTTCGGCCCGCATTCGCCGGTCACGGCGGCGCGCCTCTCGGACTTCCTGCGAACGAACGGAGCGCGTTCGGCCTTCGCTCGGGGGGGCTATGTCGAAGCGTCCTCCCTCTGAGCTCTCGCCGTCGCGACTCGCTGAACGATTTGCCGGACGGATGCTGCGCGTCGGCGTGCTGGTCGGCCTCTGCCTGGCGTGCGCGCCGCCCCTGTTGTACTGGCGCGCCGCTGGCGCCCATCTTGCGGCGGAGGCCACGACACGGGCCGAGAGCCTCGCCAGGCCGATCGGGATCCTCGCGATCAACCAGCCTGGACTGTGGCGCTACAACCTCGACAAGGTCGTCCGCGCGACCGCTGCCCACCGCGAGGTCGGCGCGCTCGGCCAGGTACGAGTGACCGATTGTGACGGTGCGACGATCTTCTCGAGCGCAGAGCTCGGCGTCGCACGACCCGACGCGGTTGGGCCGCTCGGCTGGGCCCCGGTCACCGTCGTCGGTGGCGTCGCTGCGTGGGTCGCCGTTCAGATGGATGCGGGCCCTTCGCGCCGCCGAACTGCCAAGGTCGCGCTCGCGGCGCTGCTTGTCGGCCTGGTCCTCGGCGGGCTCGTCTACGTGCTGCCAGTGCGCGCGGTTCGGGCCCAAGCGGTCGAGGTGGAGGTCCTCCTCGAGCGCGTCGCCGTCGCCGATGCCAGCTTGCACAGCGCCAACCGTGATCTCCACCGGCGTGTCCAGGAGGCGGTCGTTCAGGCGCATCACCTCTCGGAGCGCGTGCTGTCGATTCAGGAGAGCGAACGCCGTCGGATCGCGCGCGACCTACACGATACGGTCGGTCAGCAGCTCGCCGGTCTGCGCTACGGGCTCGAGCGCGCGGTCCGCCACCCCGAAGAGGCTGCCGAACGCATCGAGGGCGCCCTGACCGCCGGTGACGGCGCCCTCACCGAGCTGCGCCACGCCATCTACGACCTGCGCTCGCCCGAGCTCGATGAGGGCGGACTGGTCGGCGCCGTGCGCGCCATCACCGAGCGCTTTGAGCTGCGCACGGGCCTGCCGGTCTCGTTGCGCCACGAGGGCGAGATCGCATGCCCCGATCCGCTCGCCGCCGGCCTGCTGCGCATCGTCCAGGAGGCGCTGAGCAATATCGCCCGTCACGCCGAGGCCGAGGAGGTCGGCGTGGTCTTGTGTCTCGAGGCGGCTCGGATCACCCTGGAGATCGTCGACGACGGTCGGGGCTTCGTCTCGACAGCGGCGCGCACCGGCACCGGCCTGGACGGGATGGCAGAACGTGCGCGCTTCTTGGGCGGTACGCTTACGGTGGACAGCCAACCCGGCAGCGGGACGCGCCTGGTCGTCGTGGTGTCCGACGGCTCGCCCGGCGCGCAGGGGTGATGGATGGCGGGTCAGCCGATGAGGGTGATGCTGGTCGAGGACCATGGGATTGTGCGCCAGGGCCTGGCCGCCCTGCTCGCTGAGGTCGAAGACATCGAACTGGTCGGCGAGGCCAGCGACGCCGAGACGGCCGTCGAAGCGACGCTCGCCCTTCGTCCGGATGTTGTCGTGATGGATGTGTCGCTGGGCGCCCTCGATGGCATCGAGGCGACGCGCCGCATCGCTCGATTGGCACCCGCAGTGCAGGTCGTGATCCTGTCGATGTACGACGACAGCGCCACCGTCGAGCGGGCGCTGCTCGCCGGTGCGCGCGGCTATCTGCTCAAGGGAGGCGACATCGACGGCCTGTGCGGCGCGCTGCGGCGGGTCCGCCGCGGCCAGATTGTGCTCGACGGTGGCGTCTCCCACAGCGCGCTGCAGGCGGTGCGCGATGGCCGTGCCCAGCCCGATCCCCTCACCGCCCGCGAGCGCGAGGTCCTTCACTGGATTGCTCAGGGCTGGACAAGCGGTCAGGTGGCCGAGCGCCTGTCACTGAAGACAAAGACTGTCCAGAATCACCGCACCCGGATCATGGAGAAGCTCGACCTGCACACGACCGCGGCGCTGGTGCGCTACGCGCTGCAGACCGGCATCGCCCGGTAGCGGCGGCGGGCCTGGCTTCTCTGGTTTCAAGCGTCGCTCCCAGACACTGAGTTTGCTCCGGCCGGCGACGGGAAAGCGGGCAAGGAGCGGGTCGCCCCTGATCGTTGCGGGCGGTTCGTTGCGGCGGCTCGTTGCGGGCGGTTCGTTGCGGGTGGCTCG
>CALGHC010000925.1 GCA_937915965.1 uncultured Myxococcales bacterium | reverse complement strand
GAAATCCACACGCTGAGCGCCGAGATTACTGCCCAGTTCGCCGCACAGACGGAGGTCCTCGCGAGCTTGCTTGAGGCGAAGGCGTCGGCCCGCTCGGCGCCGACCAAGGCGGCCACCAAGCCGGCCGCCAAGCCGGCTCGGGCGTCGAAGAAGAAGGCCGCGGCGAAACCCTCCACGAAGGCCTGAGCCAAGACAACATCGGTATATTGCAAGTGATCGAAGCGGCGGGCGGCTCGGCTACCCCGCCGCTTCGGCCGTCGTGCCGGTTGGTTGGGCCGCCTCGACTCGCCAACCTGGTCGGATTTGCCCCGTCACCTCGACCGCCTGACCATGATTTGCCCCGTCACCTCGACCGCCTGACCATGTCGGCCTGACCATGTCGGCCTGACCATGTCGGCCTGACCATGTCTGAGGTGCGCTTGCTTTTTTGCGGCTGCGCCCCGCACCCTTGTCGCCGAATTGCGGCGAGCCGCCCCGGCCGCCCCGCACTGGCACCCCGGAGAGGTCATGCCCCGACTCGCGTTTGGACGCGCCCTCGCTACACGCTGCGCCGCCGTTGTCCTGTGCATCTCGATGGCGACCGCGACCGCGCAGGCGGACGAGTCGCCTGCGGCGCCGCCGACCGCTGTCACGGTGACTGCGGCCGCCTCGGCCCCCTCAGCGCCGGCTGCACCCACGGTCGCACGCGCGACAGCGCGGCTGAAGCCATCCGCTACGGTGACCGATCGGGTCGCTTGGTCCGGCACCGGCGGAGTCGACGTCGGTCGGCCCCTGCCCACAGACCCAGATCATCTCGCCCCCTCTCACGTGATCGAGCATCGCCTGCGAATTGGCGGGCGTTTGGCCTGGCAGGGTCTCGCTGGCTGGTTGCCCGAGCTCGCAGCCGACATTCAGGTCGACGTCCTTTCGGCGCCATTGTGGCGAGACCGGGACGAACCCCTGCTCGCCGCTGACCCGCTCGCGGGCCGCCCGGCTGATGTGACGGCCGGAAGTTCGCAGCGGATCCGAAAGGCGTCCCTCACCGCCACCACACGCTACGCGCAGATCTCAGCGGGGCGGACGGTCTCGCAGTGGGGGCTGGGCCTGCTCGCCCACGATGGCGAGGCCGATCCGTGGCAGTTCGGCCTGAGCCGCGATGGCCACGTCGTCGACAGGGTCGCGCTGCTCACGATGCCCTTCGCGATCGGTCATGAGGGCGATCCGCGTGACGCCTTTCCGTTGGTTGTGGCGCTGGCTTGGGACTGGCTTGTGCGCGACGATCTCGCCATTCGCGCGGACGGGGATCGCGGCAACAACGCGGTCGCTGCGCTCCTCTACCACGGCAAGCAGCTGCAGCTGGGCGCCTACGGTCTGTGGCGAAAGCAACGTGATCGCGACGATCTGGGCCTCGATGTGCGCGGCGGAGATCTCTTCGCGCAGCTCAGCCATGATCACGGCGACTGGAAGCTGCTCGCGGCCGCCGAGTTCGCCCTGTTGCGTGGCGAAACGGGCTGGTTTCGTTCGGTCTCAAGCCCTGATCACCTCGACATCGCGCAGGCGGGTGGCGTCGTGCGGCTGCAAGCGGAGCGAGGCGCCTTCGGGTTGCGCCTCGAAGGCGGCATGGCCAGCGGCGACGCCAACCCCTACGACGGCACGGTCGGCAACTTCAGCTTCGCCCGTGACTACCGTGTCGGCCTCGTGCTCTTCGGCGAAGTACTGCGTCGCACCAGCGCGGTCTCGGCGAGCAACCTCAATGACCCGCGTTTCGCCGGCACGCCGCCCGCGGGTTGGCAGCAGCTGGCGAGTGGAGGCGCAGTCAATCAGGCGCTGTACGTGCACCCCGTGGTGCGTTGGCAGCCGCTCGAGGGCCTGAGCTTCAAGGCCGGGCTGCTCTGGGCGCGCTCCCCCGTCGACCTCGTCGATCCATTTCTCGCGACCACTGCTGGCGGTGTCGCGGTCGGGCCACGGGGCGCCGCCGCAGCCCGCGATCTCGGTCTGGAGCTCGACATGGGCGCTTCGTGGCACCACAAACTCGGCGCCGGCTTGGCGATTCGCGCAGCAGTCGACGCCGGCTGGTGGTCCCCCGGGGCCGCCTTCGACAACGCCGATGGCAAATCGGCGGCCGCTGTCGCCGCCGCTGTCGCACAGATCGCCCTGGAGGGGACATGGTAGCCACCCGTGGACAACGCGACCGCGCCTCCATCGAAGGCGCTCGAGCCTCGCTCGCACCGTCGGGCTCGACCGCCCCGTCGACTCCGTCCTGGTCGTCGCTGGCGCTCGCCTTGAGCCTCACCTTGGCTGCCGCCACATCGGCATGCCAGGCGGGGGAGCTTCCCGATGGCGTCGCCCCGGCCCTGCTCCCGGGCCAAAAACCTGGTCCCGCCGTCGTCTTCGAGCCGCTGCTTCTGCCGCAGCCCGAGATCCCCTTCCCCAACGATCTCGCTTTGGCGATCGACCCCGATGGCGGCATGCGCGTCTCGGTCAGCGCCGACGCGCCGACCGCGTTCGAGCGTCGCTACCGCCGTCACCTCAACGAGGTCCCCGGATTCTCCGCGATGTCGCCGCTGAGCATCGCGTTCGATGGACGCCTCGATCTCACCACGGTTCGGGACGATACGGTCTTTGTCATCAACGTCGACCCGCAGTCGAGCCGCTACGGCGAGCGCATCCCAGTCGACCTCGGCCGAGGTTGGTTCCCACATACGGCAAAGAAGACAGCCTATTTCCCGCACGACTCCTTGGAGCAGTTCGACTCATTCGTCTTGCCACCCGACAACATGGTCGACACCGATGGCGATGACGTGCCGGACACCTGGGTGTCGCACTACGAGATCGCCAGCAACACGCTGCTGATCCGACCCTTGATCCCGCTCGCGGCCAGCACGCGCTACGCCGTCGTCCTTACCCGCGAGGTCGAGGGCTGGACAGCCTCTGGCGAGAAGGGCCCGATCCGCAGCCCGTTGCCTTGGGTCAACCACAGCAGCCAG
>CALGHC010000924.1 GCA_937915965.1 uncultured Myxococcales bacterium | reverse complement strand
CCGCCGCGACGACTTCGTGGGTGCGCCGAGCGCGCGGGGCCTTGGGGACGGCGCCACCGCCCGTGGCGACGGCGGGAGGCCGTGGCGCTCGTGTAAACCGTCGGTTCGCTGCGTATTCCCCGGCGGGGGTCAGCCGCGCGCGCAAGGATAGGATAGTGGGCCCGGTTGTCGAGGGGTGGGGGCCCGGAGCGTCGCTGCCGGCGCCTGGATGCAGAGCTGGCTGCAAGCGGTAGCCCATGCCACCACGACGTCGAGCGCGAAGACGCAGCCCGGGCTCGCGAGAGGCCGGAGTACTTCGATCATGGCCGTGATCATGGCCGTCGTGCGTCGATCATGAATGCCCGTCCTGCGGAGGCTGAACCTGCATAGGCTGAACCTGCATAGGCTGAGCCTGCGCTGGTGGGTTGCATCGCGTGGCATTACTTGGGCGCGGGAAACTCCTTCATCAGCTGCTTCTTGATTTCATCGTTCGTCAGACCCTGGTTTTTGAGCACCTCAGCACGGAGGGCTATCTTTTGGCAGACGCCTCACCCAAAGCCATGTAGGTCCTTGAAGCAGTCGATCGCGGACTGGTGGCCGGAGCTGTTGTGGCAGCCGCACGGGCAGAACGCGCAGAGCAACACGTCCGGGTTTTCAAACGCGGCCTTGTAGGCCTTGTAGGCGTTGGTGCCGTCGGCCTTGGCGATGGAGAATGCCTTCGTGACATCGTCCTGGGTGCGATACTCGCTCTCGAAGATGGGATTGTCCGGGTCGATCAGGCCGGCGTCTGGATAGACGCTGCCCATGCACGCGATGTCCTCGCCGTCGGCGTCGCCGTTCTCGCCGTCGGCGTCGCCGTTCTCGCCGCCGGTGTCGCCCAACGCGACGTCCAGGGGCACGCCGCTCGAGTCCTGGCCGCTCGCCGCGGTGTCGTCGCTGGCGATATCCGCCGCTGCGCTGTCGACGCCGGTCTCCGCTGCGGTCGCGACGTCGCCGTTGGCGCCGCTGCCACTGTCGTCTGCTGGGGCCGCGCTGTCCGCCAGCGCTGCGACGTCGTCGGCCGCACCGCCGCCAACATCCGTTGGGACGTTGGTGTCGACACCGCCGGTGGTGGCGCCGGTGCCGCCGCCGGACGCGGAGCCGCTCGTGCCTTCAGAGCACGCCAACGCCACGATACACAGAGCGACAAGGACCGCGCGCCCGTAGTCCGGTCTGTGAGCCGGGCCCGGTCGGCGAAGCTCGCCCGGTCTGAGGAATGGGAACGCGAATAGACTCATGGTGGCCTCCCCCCTGGTGGAGAAAGCAGCATCGTGTCGCGCGCAGCGCAGGTCAAGACCGTTTGGGACGAGACCCTGAATCTGGAACCGCACCGGCGTGGCGTGGCTAGGACCGGACGCGTAGCTTGGCGAGCAGCGCCACAGCCAGCGGCCGGGCGATGCGTCGCACCCGCTCGCTGTCGACGCGCATCGCCTCGAAAGGTCGCCAGGCCTCGACCAGCAGGTCACGGCGGACTTCGATGCAGACGGCCTGGCCCGGCCAGCGGGCCGCGTGACGCGCCGCGGTGGTCGCGGGGTGCAACGGATACGTCGCCGAGTCGCCCGCTTCGATCGAGATCGCCCCGAGCGCGGCGCGCAGATCGGCGAGCAGGCCCGGGTCGATCTTCGAGACGCCCTCGACGTCGCGGTGGATCAGGTCAACAGGTGGGCGAAGGGGCCAGCGCTCGACCTGGTCGGCCGCCCAGGCGGCATGGAGTTGACGGACGATATCTGCGCCGATGTGGTCGATCGCGACCGAGCGGGGTGCGTAGCTATGGAGTGCGACCGCGACGCCGCCGGCGCCGCAGACGTCCTGCCACCTCGAGGCGCACAGCTTGAGCCAGGCTGCGTGCAGGGCGTGCAACCGCTTGATGTCGGCAGCGGCGACGATGTAGTCGGGCAACATTCCGGTGAGGCCGGCGGCGCCTTCGCCGGGCAGGCGATTGCAGTCGACCAGAGTGCGGGGGATGCGGCTGCGCAGCACGACCGAGGTGACGCCCTGCCGAAAGGGTGCATGGCCGAGCTTGTCGGCGAGCGCAGCGAGAGGCGCGTCGGCGGCCGGCGCGGCGCATAGGGACGCGACCGCCACGGCCAGCTCGGGAGCGCCCACGTCGGTGTTGACGTGGAAGAAGTCGACGAGGTCGGGGGGCAAGGGGGACTGCATCGCCACGGTCAGCGCGTCCAGGTCGGCGCGGTCGGTGGCACCGTGTGGCACGTCGAAGAGCAAGCGCGCGGGCCCGCCCGCAGAGCCTGCGATGCGAATGACATCGGCGACTCCCGCTGCGCTCTCTTGTGTCGAAGTGACCATTGTTGCTCCGGCGCCACCTGGCCCCTGATTGTTGCCCCAAACACGGACGGCCTCGCCGCTATCCAGCGAAGAGCCGAACGCGACCGATCACCGCGTCCATCATCTCGCGGACCGCGTCGACGTCGGGGTGGCGGAAGGCGACGAAGCCGTCCGAGATCAGCGTCTGCTTCCAGTCGCGCCGCTGCGCGCCGATTGGCAGCAGCGCGTCGGCGACGATGTGGGGCGCGTAGCGGCGACGTACTTCGTCCATGCCCTCGATCGCCTGGATCCGCCCGTCGCCCTGGGCGCGCTTGAAGACCATACCGACGTGGTTGCGGCGGCTCGCCTCGGCCTCGAAGCTGTGCCAACAGACCGCTCGGGCCCACTCGCGGTAGATGTCGAAGTCGTTGCCCCAATTCATCATATCGACGAAGTGGCCACCACCGTTGCGGCAACCGATCTCGCCGAAGACGACCTCGCCGTCGGCCTTGCGATACCACTCCATGTGGGTAAACCCCGTGCCCATGGAGAGCGCTGAGAGGACACCGCGGCCGAGCTCGATGCCGGCGAGGAGACCACGGCGCGGGTCGTAGAGATCGCGGTAGACCACCTGCGCGGGGCTGATCCACTGCTCGCTGCGAAAGGTGAGCGGCCGCGGGAAGTAC
>CALGHC010000923.1 GCA_937915965.1 uncultured Myxococcales bacterium | reverse complement strand
AAGCCGATGACGAAGCCGATGACGAAGCCGATGACGAAGCCGATGACGAAGCCGAACCGGCTCGCGCCGCCGCTCATGCCCGTCGTTTGTGCTGCGGTCGCGCTGTCCGTGCTGTTCGCACCGAGCGCCGGCCACGCCGCTCTCATCCCGGTGCAGGGCGCGCTGCGGACCGCCGCTGGCGGACCGGCGGTCGACGGCAAGTATGTATTCTTCGTCCGAATCTACGAATCCGTCGACGGAGTCGAGCCGATCTGGGAGGACGTGCTGTCTTCGGTTGCAGTGCAAGGCGGCCTGTTCGGCATCACCTTGGGCGCTGGCAAGACGCCGCTGCCCGACGCGCTCTTCAGCGGCCCGGCGCGGTGGCTCGGCGTGCAGGTCGGACCCGAGCTGGAGCTGCCACGGGTCCTCTTCGGCGAGGTACCCATCGCCGTCCACGCGCGCAACGCTGACTACGCCACCCTGGCGGGCGAGGCGACGGTGGCGTTGGTGGCCAAAGCGCTCGACTGCGTCGGCTGCCTGCCGGCCGCGGCCATCGCCACGGGCTCCATCGGCCAGGACAAGGTTCAGTTCACGTTCGCGGGGTCGTCCGGCAAGGGCGGCGCCGCTCTCAACGCGATCGACGCAGAAAATGCCCAAGTCGCCAACATTGCCAAGGGCCTCGCCTGCACCGGTTGCATCGCTGGCGGGATGATCGCCGACGGCTCGGTCGGCGCCGACAAGCTGATCCAGGGCAGCGGCAGCGGTCTGGACGCCGACAAGCTCGACGGCCTCTCTGCGGAGGACTTTGTTCAGAAAAAGGACCAGTACAAGGCGGGATACGCCCTCAACGGTGAGCAGCTGGTTGACGCCAAGGCACCGCTTATCGCGTTCCTGCGCAACGTCGGCGGCGAGCCGGCCAAGAAGGTCCTGCTGGACGTCTGGGCGCTGTCGTATCTTGTCCCGGGCGGCCAGAGCCGCACGTTCGCCATCGAGACCGACACCGATTTCGGCAAGGGATCGCTGAATGGCACCATGGTCGAAGGCACGGGCAACGCCGCCGCGGTGGTGCTGCCCGAGGGATGGGGGGACGGCAGCGATGGCGACCTGGTCGTCACGGGAACCTCGACCATCAACAACACCCGCGCCGTGGTCGAATCTGGGGCCAAGGGTGGGATGGTCGTGACGGTCACGAGCGCGAACGGGCTCGCGCCCGGCCAGGCGGTAGTCATCGCTCAGATGACCGGTGGCGGCAGTGGCGCATGGCACGAGACAGTGATCGCGGCCGTCTTGGGCAAGACGGTCACCGTCGAAGACGCCCTGCCCGCCACCTTTGCCAGCAGCGGCGGCCAGCGGGCCCAGCTCGTCGTGATGCCCCAGTACAAAAGCGTCACCGTGCCGGCCGGCAAGACGCTGACCGCGCCGGCCTGGGATGGCTCGACCGGCGGGGTGCTGGCCTTCGTCTGCCAGGGCAAGGTCGACCTCCAAGGCGCAGTGACCATGTCGGCGCGCGGCTTGCGCGGCACCTCTCATATGGGTGGCACCATCGAAATCAGACCGGCACCCAGGGGGAGGGGAGCAGCGGCACCGCAGTCGCCAAGACCACCGGCGCCAACGGCTCGGGCGGCGGCGGTGGCCAGGGCACCCAGGACTCCGGCGGTGGCGGCGGCGGCGGACACGCTGGCGACGGCAGCAAGGGGCCTGCGTGCGGCGGCCACGTCGGCGGCAACGGCGGTACGGCGGTCGGGGACCCAGAGATGCAGACCGTGCACATGGGCGGTGCGGGCGGCGAGGGCGGCGCCGATGAGGACGGGACCTATCCAGGCAAGGGCGGCCATGGCGGTGGCATCGTCGCCATCCGCGGCAGCGCGGTGGTCGTCGCCGGCACGATCGGCGTCGACGGCGCAGGCGGCAGCCCAGGGTGTCAGAACTGCGGCGGAACCGGCTCAGGCATGGGTGGCGGCGGTGGCGGTGCAGGCGGCAGCGTCAGGATCGTCGCCGACGCGATCGCCGCGACCGGCGCGGTGACCGCAAAGGGCGGCAGCGGCGCGGCGAAATGTTCGAACTGTTGTGCCGGCGGCAGTGGCGGCGCCAACGGCCGGGTCGTCTTCGCAGCGACCGAGGTTCAAGGCAGCGCGACTCCGGCAGCCAAGGTCCTGCCCAAGCCACAGGACGGCGGCGGCAAGGGCAGCTGGGCCAGCCAGATCCTCGACTCCGAGCTGCCGACCGCGCAGGTGGTCGCGGTCACCTGGACAGCGACCGTGCCCGAGACGACCGGGCTCGTGATCGAAGCGCGCAGCGCCAAGACGCCCTTCGCCAGCGGTGACGCCAAGCCGGACTGGTATTTCATCGCAAAGAGCGGCGCGACCGATGCCGCCCTCGGCGGCCGATACATCCAGTTGCGCGCTGGCCTGACCAGCCCGACGCCTGGCGTGACGCCAGCGCTCGCCGCGATCAGCGTGACGGCGGTCAACGAGACGACGATCGGTGGGCTGCCGTTGGGGCTGACGCTGAAGCTCGACGGCGCCGACGTGCAGGTGAAGACCGCCGATCCGGTCAAGAGCGGGATTCAGGTCGTCGAGCAGCTCGATGTGACAGACGCGTTCAACGGCGCCAGCGCAGCCGACGGTATCGCCGAGCTGCAGATCGGCTCGACAACACCTGGGCGCTACCAGTGGTTGGTCTGGGTCGAGCGCTAGGGCGCGTCGCGCCTGACAGCAAGGTCGAGCCCTAGAGCGTCGCGTCTGACAGCAAGATGGCGAGAGACATGAGGAGAGGAGAGGAGAGGAGACAGAGACGGTCAGGAGAGTCGGCTGGGGAGCCGCAGGGGAATCACACATGAACTGCAATGAGAAGTCTCGCGCCGCCGCGCGCGTGCCGCGACCTGTTTTTGTCGTCGCCGCGCTGACGTGCCTGTCGGTGGGATGCGCCGCTGAGACCGGCGGTGATGCGGTCGTGCCGGCGTGCACGGACGACAGCGACTGCGCGGCTTTCGAGGACGGCGACACCTGCAACGGCACGCTCGTCTGCGCCACCGAGCCAGGCGTGTGCGTGATCGACCCGGCGACCCTTGTGCATTGCGATGCCAGCGGCGACACCGCGTGCAGCCAGGACCAGTGCGACCCGTCGACCGGAGCGTGCGTCGCAAAGTCCAGCCCGCCGGGCACGGCCTGCGAGGACGGATCACCGTGCACAATCGGCGACTCGTGCGCAGCCGGCGTTTGCAAGGCGGGGACCGCGGTGTGCGGCTGCGAGGCCGACTCGGACTGCCCCGACGATGCCAACGCTTGCAACGGCGAGCTCTTCTGCGACAAGGACCTGTTCCCCTACCAGTGTGCCGTTCAGCCAAGCACGGTGGTGATCTGCCCGCCGAGCGACGATCCCTGCACCGAGACCTCCTGTGACGCCAAGACGGGGTCGTGCGCCGAGGCGGCGGCGGGCGATGGCGCGACCTGCGACGACGATGACCCATGCACGTCGGGCGACGCGTGCGACGGCGGCAGCTGCGCGGGTGGCGCCGACATCTGCGCTTGCGAGACCAGCAGCGACTGCGAGGACGACGACGACAACGCGTGCACCGGCGTGCCCTACTGCGACAAGGCCACCGGCACGGGGATCTGCAAGACCAACCCGGCGAGCGTCGTCACCTGCTCGACCGCCGCCGACAGCGACTGCCGCAAGAACGCCTGTGACCCGAAGGCGGGCAGCTGCGTCCTGGGTCCGGTCAAGGACGAGACCGCCTGCGACGACGACGACCCGTGCACCGTGGGCGAGGTGTGCGCGGGCGGCGAGTGCGCCGGCGGCGCGGACCTGTGCAAGTGCACGAGCGACAGCGACTGCGCCGACAAGGAAGACGGCAACGCGTGCAACGGCACGATGTTCTGCAACAAGCAGACCGGCGCCTGCCTGGTCAATCCGGCGACCGCGGTGACCTGCCCAACCGCGACCGACACCGCCTGTGCCAAGAACGTCTGCCAGCCCGCGAGCGGCGAGTGTGCGCTGCTGCCGCGCGACGCGGTTCATCAGGTGGGCTGCGTGCCGGTCGATCTGGGCGGTGGCGTAGTCGCCAAAATCTGCCTCTTCTTGCCCAACGCAGCCACCGCCGACGGCGACCCGGGCCCGTTTGGCTGCGAGGACGGCGACGCGTGCACCAGCGGCGATGTCTGCGACGGCAAGGCGTGCAAGGCCGGCGCCAAGGTCTGTGATTGCGCCGTGGACGCGGACTGCGCCGACAAGGAAGACGGGGATCTCTGCAACGGCACGATGTTCTGCGACCCGATCGGGGGCAAGTGCCAGGTCAACCCCGCCAGCGTCGTGACCTGCCAGACCGTCGACGACAGTGACTGCGTCCAGAACGTCTGCGCCGCCAAGACAGGCATCTGCGGCCCGGTCGCCGCGCCACCGTCGACGAAGTGTGACGACGGCGACCCCTGCACGACCGGCGACACGTGCAAGCTCGGCAGCTGCGCAGCGGGCACCTTCACCTGCGACTGCAAGCAAGACGTCGACTGCGCCGGCAAGGACGACGGCGACCTCTGCAACGGCACCATGTTCTGCAACAAGTCTGGAGAGCTCCCCGTGTGCGAGCTGCAGCCCAACAGCGAGATCTTCTGCCCGAAGGGGGACGATACCCAGTGCCTCACCCGCCAGTGCAACCCGGCGACGGGCACCTGCGCCCTGCAGCCGGTCGCCGGCGGCGTGCCGTGCGAAGACGACAAGCCCTGCACCGAGAAGACCACCTGCAAGCTCGGGCTGTGCCAAGGCGGCGACGCCAACGCCTGCGACGACGGCGACGCGTGCACCATCGACGACTGCGAGCCGGTGGCCGGCTGCACGCATGTGACCAAGAAGTGCGTGGACGGCAACGACTGCACCCCGGACGGCTGCAACCCGCTGACTGGCACCTGCAAGTCCGGCTTCATCGGCAAAGGGATCGCGTGCAACGCCGACGGCGACGGCTGCACCATCGGTGACTCCTGCGATGGCTCGGGCGTCTGCGTCACCGGCGGGACCGCCTCGTGCGCCGCCGGGACCGGGGCGTGCGAGCAGGCGGTCTGCCAGTCCCAGGGCAGCGACAGCTACAAGTGCGGGGTCATCTCCAAGGCCGACGGCGTGCCCTGCCCCGACGACGACCCCTGCTTCGTCGGCGCGAGCTGCCAGGGCGGCGAGTGCGTCGCCGGCTCCGAAGAGACGCTGTGGACCTACGCGGAACAGAGCGCCGGCGCGGCGTCCTTCGACGGCGCGGTCCTCACCGCCGACGGTACGGCGATCATGGCCGCTGCGCTGATCGCCGGCGCCAAGCAGGGGCAGTGGCTCGTTACGGCGCGCAAACCGGACGGCACGATGGCCTGGCAGGCCTGGATCGCGCCGCCCGCCGGCGTCGCCGCGTTGACGAGCGTCGAGGCGCTCTTGGACCGCGGTCCCCTCGGCGTCGTGGTCGTGGGCAACGGCAAGACGGGCGCTGGCGCGCTGCTGCCCGTCACGGCGACGGTGAGCCCGGCCGGCGCAGCAGACGCCGCCAG
>CALGHC010000922.1 GCA_937915965.1 uncultured Myxococcales bacterium | reverse complement strand
GCACCTGGGCGTGGCCTCGCGGCACGTGCGCGCCGCCATCGCGGTCGCCCTGGCGGCGCGTATGCGGGTGAGCGTGGTCGACATGCCCGCGTGCCTGCTCGGCGACGAGGCCTGGGCGTCGGCAGACCTGGCCAGCAGCGAACGAGTTTATGACGCGCGCGAGGACGCCGGCGGCCAACCAGAGACGGCGGATACAGAGAACCGCGACGCGCCTGGATTCGGCAGTGTTTCCAGACGCAAGCACGGCCGACCGTGCGAAAGCTGCACGTGGCGAGCACGATGCCCAGGGCCGCTGCTGTCGACGATCGCGCAGCACGGCTGGTCCGGCATTGTCGCGCGCAGCGACACCCCCGGCGGGACCCAGGCCGAACGACCGCGCCCCTGACCCGGCGCGCTCGGCGCGGCCTGACGGCGCCCATCTCGGCGCGCGGATCGGGCCACTGCCCGGGGCGCTGCTGGACGATGCACGTGCAGGGGCGATGGAATTCTGAGACGATGGCGCGCGCCAGACGACGGCCAGCCACCAGGGAGTGAACTTCAGATGCAGCAGGCCCCGCCCAGCGACCCAGCCGCACCCGCCGAACAGGGTGGCCCGCTCACCGCTGAAGCGGCGGCGGCGCTCGATCCGAACAACCACATCGACATCGAGGAGCTGATCCGCGCAGGGCTGCTCAATCGAGACGAAGCGGCCGCCCTCGCCCACAGCCAACAGAGCGACGCCGGCGGGGCAGCTCGCCTTGAGGCCCTGCCTTCCAGCGGCGAGGCCGACCTGAAGGACGACGTCAAGGAGGCTGCGGTCAAGCACAAGCGCCACTGGGTGCGGGTGACCAGGTTGTGCAACCAGCGCTGCACGTTCTGCCTGGACTCGATGAACCAGGACGGCACCTACATCGAGGTCGACTCACTCAAGGCGTACATCGCGTTGGGCCGGCGGATGGGCCGCGAGCGGTTGATCCTCTCAGGCGGCGAGGCGTCGGTGCATCCCGAGTACATCGAGCTCATCCGCTACGGCCGCGAGCTGGGATACGACTGGATCCAGACGATCACCAACGGGATGATGTTCTCGTACAAGAAGTTCGCGCGCGCCGCGGTGGCGGCGGGCCTCAACGAAGCGACCGTCTCGCTGCACGGCCACACGGCCTGGCTGCAAGACAAGCTGACCGGGACTCCCGGGGCGTTTGTGACCGGAATCAAGGGGCTGAAGAACCTGCAAGACGCCGGCGCGGTGGTCAACATCGACGTCGTCATCAACAAGCAGAACTACAAGTTCCTGCCGGACATCCTCGACTACTACTACAAGCTCGGCATCCGCGAGTTCGACCTGCTGCACATCATCCCGTTCGGCCGCGGCTTCGACGAGCACCGTCACAGCCTGTTCTTTGACCTCAACGACGCCGTGCCGTACTTCCGCAAGGCGTTCCGCTACGCCGACATGCCGGGGGTCTATCTGTGGACCAATCGCCTGCCGGTGCCCTACCTCGAGGACTTCGAGCGGCTGATTCAGGACCCGCACAAGCTCTTCTATGAGTTCGACGGCGGGCGCCACAACTTCGAGGGTTTCCTCAAGCGGGGGCTCAAGCCCGATTGCTGGGGCGAGCGCTGCGATTATTGCTTCCTCGACGGACCCTGCCGACAGACGATGTTCCCGTACCGCGCGCACCTCGTCGATCGGTCCTTCCCGGTCGTTCGCCTCGACAGCCACCACGTGTGGTCGGGACCGGAGGCAAAACGCGTCTTCGAGGCCCAGGCTGCCAAGCGGGTGTGGTTGCAGGCTCGCGACGCGATCGACGCCGGTCGGGCGATCGAGGCGCTTGGCTTCAGCGACGCAAGGGTGACGGTCGAGCTCGACAAGGACGCGGACGCCACGGGAGTCGCCGCCCTGCCCCGGGTCGATCGTGTGGTTGTGCGCGGGGTCGAAGCGGCCAGCCGCTACCTGGTCGGCCGGCATGCGGTCGCGGCGCCGACGGTGGTGGAGCTCGAACTCGACGCCGACACGGCACGTTGGCTGCTGCGGCGGCCCGCCACGGCCAAGACCTTTGGCGACCGTCTGGTTTGCCGCCTGCCCAACCACGCCTTCCTCAGCGAGTCGAAGGATCTCGACCCCGACCCGGTGGCGCTGGCGAAGCTGGCCCGACTGGGTGTGCGCCTCAAGAACGTGCCCCGCTGTCTGGCCGGCGACGGCGAGGCGCCGCGCGCGACGGTCGAAGCCCACGACCACGCGCTGCTCGACGCGAACCTGCTCGACCGCGGCGGCGATCTGGACCTCGACCGCTATGTCGATCACTACATCGAACACGAGTACTACGCGAAATCGTTGCGCTGTCGGCGCTGCGCCTTCGAAGATGGCTGCAGCGGCCTGCACATCAGCTACTTGCGAAACTTCGGCTTCCGCGTGCTCACGCCGCTCGACGCTCAAGCACAACCGGTCGCGGACGCAGGCTCGTTTGAGCAGATCACCGAGGTCCTGCGCCAGGCGACGGCCGACCACGACAGCCGCGACCGCAAGAAGCTCGTTGGCATGCATCAACCCGCCAAGACGGTCACGGTCGCCTTGGAGAACACCCGCCTGGGCCGAACCGACCCAGCCTGACCTGACCTGACTGGCGACTAGAGCGCCCGCAAACAGCCTCGACGCAAGGACAACCCAGCGCGGCCCACCGACCGCCCCGTCGCGAGAACAACCCAGGGCGGCCCACCGGCCACCCCGTCGCGAGAACAGCCCAAGGCGGCCCACCGGCCGCCCCGTCGCGAGAACAACCCAGGGCGGCCCACCGGCCACCCCGTCGCGAGAA
>CALGHC010000921.1 GCA_937915965.1 uncultured Myxococcales bacterium | reverse complement strand
TGGTAGAGCAGCTGATTCGTAATCAGCAGGTCAGGAGTTCAAGTCTCCTTCTTGGCTCTCGAAAATACAGGGGATTGCGAAGCGCCCTTCGGGGCGTTTCGTGTTTCGGCTGCACAAACGGCTGCACTTTGGCGCGATCGGTGGCCGGCGCTCGACTTGTCGGGCCGCCGCACCTCCAGGTCTCCCGGTCGCCAGGGCCGCTGCCAGCCGGGCACTGCGGGGATCAGCTCAGGCGCTCTGAGCGCGATCAGCTCAGGCGTTTTTGACACCTGCGGGATCGCGGCGCCTTCCCAACAACGCCCGCCTGCCCTGGGACGAACCCGAAGACCCCCGCCAAGCCGCGCGCCAGGCTGCAACTGCCTGTATACAAGAGCGGGTCTGGCGTATTTTGATCGTAGTCGCGCCCGCGGCGAGCGCCCGCAGCGGTCGCGGCCCGCCGCTGCGCTGCGCCACCGCATGGAAGCCCATGAAGCCACGGCTGATGTTTGGCGCGGCGGCCGTCGGTGCCAACAGCTGTCGTGCCGGGCGGGCAGCGCTGGGCGACGAGAGGCGCGACAGCGGAAGATGGCGCATAATTTCATGATATTATAGTCAAGGCGCGCCGTTCGGCGTTCCTGGCCTCAGCGCGGCCTCGCTATGCTGGTCGAGGCCGGCGCGGGTAGCCGCTCGGATGCCGGCAGGGGGATCAGATCATGATTGAGATGGAAGTCGACGGACCAGGGATAATTCGCCAGCGAACCGTTCTCAGATGGGTCGGCGTGTCCCGCGCGACACTGGCGCGCTGGATTTCGGCCGGTCGTTTTCCCGCCCCAGTGAGATTGGGGGCCAACAGCATAGGGTTCCACAGAAAGGCTGTTGTCGACTGGCTCGAGAGCCGCGAGGTCGCGCGGCCGCGCGTGCAGAACGACCGGGACGGCGCAGGCAGCGGAGAGTGACCGTGCCCAACGGAATCCAGGTGAGCCGTTGCCACTTGAGAGCGTCCGCGGGCGTCACCCGCGGACCTCGTTCGGCGAGCCCTGGCGTGATCGACGTCAACTGAGGTCCCAGCGGCTCGGGGCGCCGAGCTTGGGGCGGGACCGAGAAGTCGTGGGGCCCACCTCGCGGCGCAAGTACGTCCCGTCCTCTGTCCGGAGCGCCTGTGCCGCCGAGGCCAACTGGCCAACGTCCGGCGATCCCGCAGGAGCGCGGAGACGAAGCACGCGAAGAGCACGAAGACGAGGCGCAGGCGGAGCGCGAAGATGAGGCGCAGGCGGAGCGCGAAGACGAAGGTAACGAACGTCACGAAGGTCACGAAGGCCAACAGAGCCTGGCGGCCCGCCGGCGTCGCGAGTGGCCCGCCGGTCCGCGTCGAGGCCGACTTCGTCATCTCCCATTAGCGGCAGGGGCCCGACTGCGTCACCGCCGCGCTGCAGCGGTCGGTTGCCGAGCGCCTCTTGCCTGCCGGAGGCGGTCCGCGCCCTAGCGCACCCAGCTCGCGTAGTGGTCGACGTCGGTGGAGGAGCAGTTCGCCCGGTAGTAGCCCTCGAAGCTGCCCTCGCTGACGCCGTGGCCGAAGTAGGTGCCCGACGAAGGGTCACCGTCGGCGCCGCCGACGATGCAGATGCCGGTGGTGTTCTGGTTGCTGTTGGCGTCGTCGCCGGCGTCCTTCTCTTCGCAGCCGAGCACGAAGTACTTGGCGTTCGTCACGCAGACCCCCGCGCCGAAGTCGTCCTGCTCGATCTTGTAGGTGTTCGCTCCGGGCGAGACGTAGGGATACGTCGTGGCGACGTGGCTGACGGCGATGGCCTGGTCGCCGATGGTGGCGACGGCCAGCGCCTGGGTGAAGGTCAGGCTGCCGATCTGTGGGCCGATGACGTAGTCGCTCTTGGGGTCGGCGCTGGTGGCCAGGCCCGTCGTCGTCAGGACCACGCCCTGGCCGTTGGTCGGCAGCACATTCGAGGTCTTCGAGTTCGCCGCCACCAGGGTCCAGCCACCGCCCCACAGCTTCATCTCGCAGTAGGTCTGTACGGCGTCGTCCGCGGCGCCGCCGTTGGCGTCGACCCAGTACACGCCGCTCGCCGTCCCCGGTGCCTGTGCCAGCAGCGCCTTGCACGACGCCACCGCCGAGTCCTTGCTGCCGCCCGGGTTGACGCACTTGCCGCCGTCGCAGGTGCCGCTGGCGCACTTGCTGCCGGTGCCGCCGCAGGTCGCGTCGCCGCAGCCGTCGAGGAGGGGATCGCCGCACGAGACCTGCTCGGCTGCCGGGCAGACCTCCGAGCAGACGGTGATGCGCTGGAACTTGGTGCCGTCGCAGAAGTACAGGCGCTTGTTGCCGGCGTCGATGACCACCCGGCCGAGCGCCTTGGCGTCGCAGGGCGCGCTCTTGGTGTCGACCGCGCCAAAGCGGCCGCCGCTGATCTGCGCGTCGCCCAGCGCCAGCTCGCCGGTCACCTCCAGCTTGCCGTCGACGGTGCCCCCCTTGGTCGAGACGAAGCCGTCGGCGACGGAGGGCGCGAGCTGCGCGAGGGTGACGCAGCCGCTGCACAGCAGCTTGTTCGCCGTCAGCGCCTCATCGGCCGTCGTCGCCGTCGTCGCCGTCAGCGCCGTCTCGGCCGTCTTCGCAGTCTCGGCGGCGTCGGCCAGCTTGGCGTGGCCGGCCTCGAGCGCGCTCGTCGCCACCCCGCCCTTGGCGTCGGAGCCAGCGTAGGTGAACGCGATCTTGCTGTCGGGCAGGCTGGCGTCGGCGACCATGTCGGCGGTGACGCAGCCCGAGCAGCTCAGGGCCGTCGCCGCGCCGCCCGGGGCGTCGCTGG
>CALGHC010000920.1 GCA_937915965.1 uncultured Myxococcales bacterium | reverse complement strand
GCGGCGAGCAGTGCGACGACGGCAACCAGAACGACGGCGACGCTTGCACCAACGCGTGCAAGACGACCGCCAAGTACCACATGAACGGCGCGTTCTACGTCAGTGACGCGGCCCACGCCGGCGACTTCAACAAGGCCGGCGGCTTCTGTACCAAGCTAATCGGCCAGAAGGCCTACATCGCCAGCAATGGCGCCAACGTGCCCGACCCCGAAGGCGGCGGTACCTGGCACGGCAACGGCTCCAGCGCGCACTCGAGCCACAACTGCATGGCCTACAGCGTCAAGACGGGCCAGGGCTACGGCGTCCAAGGGGGATACGGACCGTGCACCGGAATGCGCCACGTGGTCTGCTCGACCAAGACAAGCGACTGCAACGGCGGCGTCGGCGCCTGCCCGGTGTGGGACTAGCGGTAAACGCTGGTTTCGGTGTCGGTGGCGGTTTCGGTGTTGGTGTCAGCGTCAGCGTCAGTGTCGCTGTCGGTGGCGGAATCCGGGCACGTCTTTGTGACGTCGCGCGCGCCGACCTGCCGAGACGTCGCGCGCGCCGACCTGCCGAAGTCTCATCCGCGCATTGAGCTTGCCCCTCGCGCTCGTTGCGCTAGCGCGCGGTAGACCGCAGGATGTGTGGCGCCGCGCTTTGGGGCTCGCCTGGGGCCGCGCTTGGAGGTTTGGATGCTTCGCTCTGCCTTTGTTGTCACCCTCGTCCTTGGTCTGACCTGTGTGATCGCCACCCCTGCTAGCGCCGCGGCGCCGGGTGTGGCCGTAATCGAGGGGCACCTGTCGACCTCCGGTGGTGGCCCGGTCGCCGACGGCAGCTATGTCGTCGTTGTCGCAGCCTACGCGACAGTCGACGCCGTGGTGCCGATCTACCAGGAGATCCACACCGGCGTGGTCGTCCAGACAGGGCTGTTTTCGCTCGTCTTCGGCAGCAAGAAGAACCCGGCCGACGCGACCCTCTTCGTCGACGGAGCAGCGCAGTGGCTGGGTGTCTCGGTGGCGGGCGAGGCCGAGCTGCCGCGGCGCCATCTTGAGCCGGTGCCCTACGCCTGGCGCGCCCAGGTCGCCGCTGCGGTTGACTGTACGGGCTGTGTGCACAAGGCTCACCTCGACGCCGAGCTGCAGGCCGCGCTGAGCGCGGCGCCGGACCTGAGCGGCTACGCCAAGCTCGACGACCTCAAGGACTTTGCCAAGGCCAGCGCCCTCGACGGCACCGCCAGGCTCGCCCTCGCCAACGTCTTCAGTCAGTCCAACACCTTCCTCTCGGGCATCGGCATCGGCAAAGCGGCGGCGCCGGCCTGCGCGATCGACATCGGCAGCGACGGGGGCAAGACCTGCCAGGACGGCGCGCCGTCGCTGATGGTCCGCTTTGCCAACAGCAAGGCCGAGATGGAGAAACTCGGCGAGAACGGCCAGATCGTCTACCTCGTCGAAGACGGCCGCTACTACGCGCGCACCACGGGGGTCTGGCGACAGATTCAGATGGTCATCGCCTGCGGCGACGGCTTCGTCGAGGGCGCCGAGGAGTGCGATGCGGGCGCCAAGAACGCCAACGAAGCCGACCAATGCCGCACGACCTGCATGCTGCCCGCTTGCGGTGACAGCATTCAGGACGGCGGTGAGCAATGCGACGACGGCAACGAGGTCGCGACCGACGCATGCGTCGCCTGCAAGACCGCGACCTGCGGTGACGGCAAGATCCAGGCCGGCGTCGAACAGTGCGACGACGGCAACGGCGACGCCACCGACGCGTGCATCGGCTGTTTCCTCGCAAAGTGCGGCGACGGCAATGTCCAAGCCGGCGTCGAGCAGTGTGACGACGGCAACGCCGGCAACGACGACGCGTGCATCGCCTGCAAGCCGGCCACCTGTGGCGACGGCTACGTGCAGGCCGGTGTCGAGGAGTGCGACAACGGCGGCCAGAACGCCGATGCCCCTGACAAGTGCCGCCTGAGCTGCAAGAACCCCAAGTGCGGCGACGGCATTCCGGACGGCGGCGAGCAGTGCGACGACGGCAACCAGAACGACGGCGACGCTTGCACCAACGCTTGCAAGACCACCGCGAAGTACCACATGAACGGCGAGTTCTACGTCAGCGACGCAGTCCACGCCGGCGACTTCAACAAGAACGGCGGCTTCTGCACAGGCCTCGTCGGCAAGCTCGCCTACATCGCCGGCAACAACGCCAGCCCGCCCAACCCCGAGGCCGGCGGCACCTGGCAGGGCAACGGTTCGAGTTCGAACTCCAGCACCAACTGCTCGGCCTACAGCAGCAAGTCAGGCCAGGGCTACGGCGTCAAAGGTGGCTACGGCGCATGCACCCAGCTGCGCCACGTCGTCTGCTCGACCGACCCGAAGTACTGCAACGGCTACGGCATCCAGTACTGCCCCGTCTGGGACTGAGGGCCTGGCCGAAGCCGTGACGCGTGCGTCAAAGGCCGGCTACGCCGGCCGTACGCAGTGGGGAAGCGCCAAGAACGCAAAGGC
>CALGHC010000919.1 GCA_937915965.1 uncultured Myxococcales bacterium | reverse complement strand
GACGTCCCGTACGCGTGGGAGCCAGACGTGATGGTCTTCTGGCGCACCCCGCCGGAGATTGACGGCGACGCGATCGGCCGGAGCCGCGATTCGGCGCGGTTCGCGGTGGTGGATGCCGGCCGAGCCGGGTAGATCTAAGCTAGCCTCGCGACGATCGCGCTTGCCTCGGTGGGCAGGGCTGCGCAAGATGGCCCGTGCTGTAGCGGCCGAGCAGCGGCCGACTCCGGCGACGGGGCGCAGCAGCGACGAGATCAGGCCAGCGGCCTGTGGAGGTGGTGGTGACCCGGCCTGATCTCCATGAAAATCGCGACCTGTGTAGCCCACACCGAGGCTCGGTCTTTGCCGCGCTCGCCGCTCTGGTCGTTGTCGGCCTCGCGGCGCTGCCGGCGCGCGCCGCCGACACGCGCGTCCCGCTCGAACGGCTCATCGCCCATGCAGACGCGGTCGTCCTCGCTGTGGTCGGCACGCCGTCGACGAAACAGACACGCATCGCTTTGGCCCGAGCCGACGGCAGCAAGGCGCGCTTCCCGTTCGTGCGCTACCAGCGCCGCCTGCGGGTCGAGCAGGTACTGGCCGCGCCGCGCCGCCAGCGTGCCCATCTTGGCCGCGGCGCGATGGTCCTCGTCGACGAACCGCGCTGGCGCGATCAGCTCGCCGCCGCCAAGCAGTGCGCGCGCGACCAGGGTTGCCCCGAGGTCCGCATCGAGACCTACGCGAGCACCCTGTCGCATGAACCCCGAAGCGGACAAGCGGTTCTGGTCCTGCTCAAGCGCACCGCCCTTGGATGGGAGTTGGCGGCTGATCTGGCTCTCGACGACGTCGCTCGCGCCGACGAGGCGCGCAGATTGCTGGCGAAACGGCGCGGAGGCGAACGATGAGCCGCCGCCGCATGGAAGCACGCCTCGTCCTCACCGCGGCGATCCTCGCCGGGCTGGTGGCCGCGGTCCCCGCCCGCGCCGGCACCCAGGTCTGCCCGGGGCCCTCGGTCGTCGAGGGCATCGACGTCTCGAAATGGCAGGGGGACATGGACTGGGCGAAGGTCAAGGCGACGGGACGGAAATACGCGGTCATCCGCGTCAGCCACGCCTTCTTGTTCGACACCAAGTTCGACAAGAACATCAAAGCCTGCCGCGCCCAGGGCCTACACTGCGGCTTCTATCACTACTTTGAACCGGCCGAAGACGTCATCGGCCAGGCCGAGCTCTTCGTCGCCCACGTCGGCAAGCTGCTGCCGGGCGACCTGCCGCCGGTGCTGGACGTCGAGTCGACCGGCAACCTGCCCGCCGCCACCATCGCCAAGAACGCCGGCATCTGGCTGGACTACGTCGAGGCCAAGCTAGGCCGCAAGCCGATGATATACAGCGGCAAGTACTTCTGGGAGGGCAACGTCAAGTCGAGCGCCTTCAAGGCCAACCCGCTGTGGCATCCGCAGTGGTGCGACTGCTGCCCGACCATCGCGAGCCCCTGGACGACCTGGGCGCTGTGGCAGTACTCGAGCACGGGCAAGGTCGACGGCATCAACGCTGCGGTCGACCTCGACCGATACAACGGTTCGGCGAGCGCGCTCGCTGCCTTCGCCGTGCAGGCCACCGGCTGCACGCCGAAGTGTGACGGCGACAGCAAGGTCACGGCGGACTGCAAGAAGACCGCGTGCGGCGGCGGCATGACCTGCGCCAACGACAAGCTCGGGCTGCGCTGCGTGTCGAAGCAGTGCCCTGCCCTGGGTACGGTGACGGTCTGCGCTGCCGACGACGATCATTCACTGCTCGGCACCTGCAAGGACGGCGACCTGACCACGGGCGACTGCGCGGCGTACGGCGGCGTCTGCTCGACCGTCGCTGCGGCCACGGCAAAGTGCGTCTCGTCGGCGTGCGTCACCAGCTGGCAGGCCAAACCGGTCGCGGGCGACGTCTGTCTGCCGGACGGCAAGCGCTACACATGTGCGGCGAACGGCGACATCGGCGAGAAGCCCTGCCCGTCTGGACAGAGCTGCGCAAGCGGGGCCGGCGGAGGGGCCGGTGGCGCGACCTGCAAGCCGCCGACTTGCCAGCCAGCCTGCCAGGACAACGGCATTGTCGGTCCCGACTGCGCGGTCGCCCAGGACTGCGGCGCCACCGGCCAGGTCTGCGTCGACGACGCCCTCGGTGTGCGCTGCGCGTCGGCCGCCTGTCCGCCCAGCGGCGTGGCGACCACCTGCTTGCCAGGGCCCGGCGGCTCGAGCGTCGGCGTGTGCAGTGGCGGCACGCTGACCGCTACCCTCTGCTCCGCCGGGCAGATCTGCGCGCTGGTGCAGGGCGACGCCGCGGCGTGTGTCGACGCGGTCTGCGTGGCCGACCCGACGGTCGCGCCGATCGCCCACGCGACCTGCGCAAGCGACGGCAGCTACGTCGTGTGCAGCGCACAGGGTCTCGTCGAGGTCGCCGGGGCGTGCCCCGCCGGCGCAGGCTGCGCCCAGCCCGGCTCGTCGTCGGTCACCCATCCGA
>CALGHC010000918.1 GCA_937915965.1 uncultured Myxococcales bacterium | reverse complement strand
CCGGTCGCCCCGGCGCCGCGTCGCCGGCGCCAGCTGAGCCGGCAGTGGACCCACGGTTCGCCGACCTGAAGCGGCGCAACTACACCGAAGAGCGCCTCGGCGGCGCCGACCTGCGTCACCTCGACCTCACCGGCGCCGATCTGCGCCAGGCCACCTACGATGGCAGCACGCGCTGGCCGGCGGGTTTCGACTACCGACGCAGCGGCGCGATCGGCCCCGGCGCGGTCCTCACTGGCGTCGTCCTGCGCAACCGTAGGCTTATCGGCCTCGATCTGCGCGGCGGCCAGCTGCGCGGCGCCGACCTGCGCGACTCCGACCTGCGCCAGATGCGGCTGGAAGGCGCTGACCTGCGCGGCGCGAAGCTGCACGGCGCCGACCTGCGCGGCGCTCGCCTCGACGGATGCCGGCTGGACGCCGCCAAGTTCACCACGGCGACCCGCTGGCCCGCGGACTTTGTCGCTGCCGATCATGGTGCCGAGCTGGTTCTATGATCGGCCTCACCCGCCTCACCCGCCTCACCCGCCTCATCCGCCTCATCCGCCTCGCGTGCCTCACCCGCCACGCCAATCGCCAGGAGGGCATCATGGCGCGCTCTCTCGCCAGCTTTCCCTTGTTGACTGCTGCCGCCGTCCTCCTCGCAGCGGCAGGGTGCGACAGCGACGAATGCTCCGGCGCCGACTGCGACACAAAGGCGCCTGCCGGGCTGGTCTTCGAGGTCGTCGACGCGGCGCCAGCGGCTGCGCCCGCCGGCACCCTCGTCGCTGCGCCGCTGCAGCTGCGTGCCAGCCTCGACGGCGTTGGATTGCAGGCCGCTGACCTCGAGGTGACGGTCGAGCGCGGCGGCGGAGAGGCGTCCGTCGCCGTCGTCCCTGGCGCCGAGGAGGGGCTGATCGCGCTGAGCTGGACCCTGGGCGCCGCGCCGGTGCTGCAGCGGCTGCGCGTCGCCCTCGCCGCCGACCCCAGCGTCGCCGCGCTGGTCTGGCAGACGGTCGCGACCCCGGACCCGGCCCTGCAGCCCAGCCCATTTGGCGATGTCGATGGCTGGTTGGCCGCGGCGAACATCAAGGGCAGCACCGAAGACCTCGCATTTGGTGTCGTCGCGGGCAGCGCCGACATTCGCCTGGTCATCGGCGTGCCCGGCGGCCTCGCGGCGATGGCGACCGACGGCAGCATCGCCCATGTGCCGCTGACAGGAGACCCGATCGACCATCCGCTCGGCGTCGCCTTCGACTCCGCTGGCGTGCTCTGGGTCGCCGACAGCGAGGGCCTCGCCGTGCGGCGCGTCGCGGTCGACGGCACCGTCACGACCCCCTTCACCACCGACGGCAAGCAGGCCTTCGTCGGACCGAACTTCGTCGCCACCATGCCAGGCGACCGAATCCTCGTCAGCGACCCCTGCCTGGGCGAGCTGATTCGCTTCAACACGGCGACCTCGACCACCGACGCCATCCACGCGTTCGACCTGCCCACCGAGGGCGGTCCCAACGGCTTCGCCTTCGACGCCACCGGCGAGCGCCTCTTCGTGGTGACCGAGAACACCGCCCTGCTGTGCAACCAGACCAAGACCGTGAAGCTCGACGCCCCGCTCGCCAGCCTCTACGTCATCGACTTTGCCAAGGGCGGCTTCGGCGTACACACGCCCGTCGAAGGTGCCACGCAGATGGGCCTCTTTGGTGACGGCATGGCCTTCGACGGCGAGGGCAACCTCTTCTTCGTCATCGACACGCAAAAGGACTTCGCCCTCGACGAGAGCCAGATCTGGGTCCTGCCGGCAGAGGGCGGTCCGCCGGCCAAGGTGCTCGCCGTCAAAGACCAGCTCATCGCCAACGTCGCGTTTGGTCACGGCGGCTTTGGTCCGACCCTCTTGTACGCCAGCCTCCTCTCGGTCGAGCCGTTCACGCCGCCCGAGTCCCGCGGTGTCGTGAGCGTCGATTTGGGGCTGACGGGGCAGGCGTTGATCCCGCCGATGCCGTAATCGCGGCCGCGGCCGACCCCGGGGAGACGACAGACATGCGCAACCCAGCCCAATGGCCCCGCCGGTCACCGGCGATCCGCCTGGCCGTTTGGGCCGCTCTCCTCGCTGCCGGGTTGGCGGCGGTCGCGGGCGGCGCTGCTTGCAGCGAGACCGCCGGCACTGCCGAGCCCTCGACCGATGTGACGGCGGAGGTTCAGACAGATGCCAGCGTCGATCCAATGGACGCCGTCGACGCAGCGGCCAAGGACGAGGCCATCGGCGGCGACGTCGGCTGCAAACACGACGACGAGTGCCCTCTTGCGACCGCCGCCTGTCAGCGCAACGTCTGCCAGGCCGACGGCAGCTGCCAGCTGGTCGCCGTGGCCGCCGGTCCCTGCGAGGACGGCGAGGCGTGCACCGTCGATGACCACTGCGCCGACGGCGATTGTGTCGCGGGCGTGGGGGTCTGCGCGTGCGCCGTGGACGGCGACTGTGACGCCCTCGACGGCGATCTTTGTGATGGCCGCATGCGCTGCGATACACAGGTCATCCCGTCGGTCTGTCGGCCGATTCCTGCCAGCGCGGTGGTCTGTGCGAGTGAATCCGGCGGCGGCCCGTGCGCTCCGGCTCTCTGCGACCCTGCAACCGGCATCTGCTCGGCCCAGGCCCTGGTCGACGAGACACCCTGCAGCGACGGCGATCCCTGCACGGTTGGCGACGCCTGCGAGCTGGGGAAATGCACCGGCGGCCTCGATCTATGTGGCTGCCACTTCGACGCGGATTGCGCTGTTCTGGATGACAATAGCAAGTGCAATGGCTCGCATTACTGCGATAAATCAAAGTCGCTGTGGGCGTGCGCGCTCAACCCGAATACGGTGGTCGTCTGCAGCGCGGACGCTGACACCGACTGCGCGACCAACCTGTGCGAGCCGCTGTCTGGCGCCTGCGCGCTGGCCGCCAAGGCCGACGGCGTCGCCTGTGAGGACGGCGATGACTGCACCGTCGGCGACGCCTGCGCCGCCGGCACCTGCGTCGCCGGCACGCCGACCTGTTCCTGCACCACCGACGCAGACTGCGAGCAGCAGGAGGACGGCGACTTCTGCAACGGTACGCTGTACTGCAACAAGCAAAAGGAGACCTGCGACGTCAACCCCGCGACCGTGATCACCTGTCCGAACGTCGACGACACCGTCTGCCTCAAGAACGTCTGCCTTGCCAAGACCGGCGCGTGCAAGGCGACCCCGGTCGAGCTCACCGCCGAGGTCTGCGACGACGCCGGCGCGAGCTGCCACCACGTTCTGCTGCCACCCGGCGAGCCGGCCGCCATGAGCGTCTGCGAAGACGGCGACGCCTGTACCGGTGACGACGTCTGCAAGGGCGGCGCTTGTGCGGGCGGCACCAAGGTCTGCACGTGTGGTGAGGACGCTGACTGCGCCAAGCTCGAGGACGGCGACGCGTGCAACGGCAAGCTCTTCTGCGACCAGGTCGACCAGACCTGCAAACTCAATCCGTCGAGCGCGGTGGTCTGCCCGACGGTCGCCGACACCCAGTGCGCCAAGAACGCGTGCGTTCCCACGAGCGGCGCCTGTGCGCAGACTCCCATCGGCTTGATCGTCACGGCCTGTGTCGAGATCGACGCGGCTACCGTGTGTCGTCCGGTCGCCAAGCCGCCGGGAGAGGCCGAGACCCTCTTTTTGCCCTGCACGGACGGCGATCCATGCACCCAGGGCGACGAGTGCGCGGCCGGTAGCTGCGTCGCGGGCACCGACACGTGTCTGTGCAAGAACGACGGCGACTGCGCCAAGCTCGAGGACGGCAACGCGTGCAACGGCACGTTGTACTGCGATAAATCCGGCCCAAAGCCGCTGTGCGTGCTCAACCCGGCCAGCGTCGTCGCGTGCGCCAAACAGCCCGACTCCCCGTGCCAGAAGGCCATCTGCGACCCGAAATCAGGG
>CALGHC010000917.1 GCA_937915965.1 uncultured Myxococcales bacterium | reverse complement strand
CCGACCACGACAAAGCCGCCGTCGGCCAGCGCGAGCGCGCCGCGCAGCGCCCGAACGTCGCCCTCGCCAGCCACCTCGCCTTGAGGCCCGGCCAGCAGGCGCTCGTAGAGGAGCTCGCCCTCGCCCGCCGAACAGACGCCGCCAGCGCAGGTCGAGCCGAGCGTGCACGCGTTGCCGTCCTCGCACGCGTCACCGTCGCCCTTGGGGACGACGACACACTTGAAGTTCTGCGCGCCCATCGTCGCGCAGACCGCCTGTTCGCAGGCCGTCACTGGCAACGTGCAGGAGATCGTCGGGCCGGCCTTGCAGAAGTCCGCTTCGCAGGTGTCGTTGACCGTGCAGCCCGACTCGTCGGCGTCGCAGACCTTGCCCTCCATCTTGCCTTTGACGATCGTGCACTTGCCCGTATCTGGTTCGCAGACGTCGACGGTGCAGGCGTTGCCGTCGTCACAAGAACTCGCGACGTGCACGCACCCCTTGGTGGGGTCGCAGGTGTCGGTGGTGCATGCATCCGAGTCGTTGCAATCTAGGGCCTTGCCGACGCAACCACCGTCGACACAGACGTCGTCAGCCGCACACTTCGAGCCGTCGTCACAGGCTTCGCCGTCATTGCCCGGCACCGGCAGGCACTGGCCGTTGGCTGGATTGCACGCGTTGACCTGGCACGGTTGTCCGATCAGCTTCGGGCAGTTGACGGTCGTGGCGGGGTTGAGCTTGCACTCTGGCAGCTCCCCGGAGTGGTCACAGAACATCGTGCCGTTGCACTTGTCACCGTCGTCTTTGGCGACGCAGTCGCTGTCCGTGTTGCACTCGCAGGTGAAGGTGCCGCCGACGCACAAGCCGAGCTGACAGATGTCGCCCTTGGTGCACGCCTCGCCGTCGTCGCATTTGCTGCCCGGAGCCAGCGCGGTGGGTTGACACTGGCCCGTCTTGGCCACGCAGAGGCTCTTGAGGCACTGCGTGTCATCGACCGTCGGGCAGGTGATCACCGACGCCGGATTCGGCTTGCAGGTCGGGCCCTGGGCATCCGCCTTGTCGCAGAAGGGCACTCCATTGCAGACGTCGCCGTCGTCAACGGCGAAGCAGTCGAGGTCGTTCTTGCAAAAGCAGGTGAACGTCCCGGCTTTGCAACCGCCGAGCCCGTCGCAGCTGTCGCTCTTCGTGCAGGTGTCGCCGTCTTCGCAGACCGTCCCTGTAGCTTGGTTCGCCAGCGCGCAGGAACCGGTAGCCGGGACGCAGGTGTTCTTGGTGCAGTCGGTGTCGGCGACCGCCGGGCAGACCACAACGCTCGCTGGATTCCAGCCGCACTGTCCGCTGGCAGGGTTGCAGTACATTGTGCCGTTGCACAGATCGCCGTCGTCCTTGTCGTCGCAGTCGGCGTCCTCCTGGCACGGACACACGTCCTTGCCGCCCTGGCACGTGCCGGCGACGCAGATCTCACCCGCGCTGCACGCGTCACCGTCGTCGCACGCCGTGCCCGGCTTCACCCCCGTCGGTGCACAGGTGCCTGTCGTTGGATTGCATTGGTTCTTGACGCACGCCGTATCGCCCACGGAGGGGCAGGACACGACCGTCTTGGGGTTGAGCTCGCACTTCGCGGTCTGCTTGTTGCAAAACAGCGTGCCGTTGCAGTAGTCGCCGTCCTCGCCCGCATCGCAGTCGCTGTCCCCGCCACACGCCGTCGTGTCCGTGCCGGGCAGGCAGGCGCCCTGGTCGCACGCGTCGCCGGTCGTCGCCGGGTCGCCGTCGTCACAGGCGCTGCCGTCGGCGGCGGCGGCGACCGAACACGCGCCGCTGGAAGGGTCACAGAGATCGACCTCGCAGGCGCCGGCGACGGCGGGACAGCTCACGATGGTGGCCGTGTTGAGCTTGCAAGCGAAGGGAAAGAGCTGCTTGTCGCAGTAGAGCGTACCGTTGCACCCGTCGCCGTCCTCGAAGACGCCGCAGTCCGCGCTGGTCTGGCATTGGCAGACGGAGGCGGCGCCAGCGACGCATGCGCCAGCCTCGCAGGCCGACTCGACGGTGCACGGATCGGCGTCATTGCAGGGGGCGCCGTCCGGGCGGGGGATGAGCAGGCAGGCGCCGCTCTGGGCCTCGCAGGCGTGCACGGCGCACTGGGTCGTCGCGGTCGCGTCGCAGTAGACGACGGTAGCCGGGTCGATGACGCAAGCGTGGCTCTTTTGACTGCAGACGAGCGTGCCGTTGCACGCATCACCGTCCTCGTGCTCCAGGCAGTCGGCGTCGGTCTGGCACTGACAGGCGTCGAGGCCACCCGCGCATTCACCTGCCACGCAGGACTGGTCGATGTAGCAGGGGTTGCCGGCGCTGCACGGCGTGCCATCGGCGGCGACGATCTGCACGCAGGTGCCGTTCGCGCCGCAGTGGACTGCAGTGCAGGGGCCGGAGTCCGACTGGCAATCCGACGTCTGCGAGCAGGGCGGGTTCGTGGCCGCGTCCGTGACCGAGGCCGTGTCCGTGACCGAGGCCGTGTCCGTGACCGAGGCCGTATCCGTATCCGTGTCCGTAACCGTATCCGTGGACGCGGCCGTGTCCGTGGCCGAGGCCGCGTCCGCAGGCGTAGCCGCGTCCGCAGCCGCGTCCGACTCGTCGCCGCACGCGCCGATACACGCCAACGCTGCGAGAACCAGCAACGTCCAATCTGGCCGGTGGCTCATGTGCCTCCTTCGCGCCCCGCGGACGAGCGTAGCCGCGTCGTCGCGCGCCGGCGCCTGCTGCCGTTAGTTGCTCCGGGCGATGGTGCCAGAGACGGAATGACACGCGCAATCGGCGCTCGCGGTCGCGCTAGGGCGATCGCAAGTTCCGTGACCCGTCGCTGGGCACCGGGACGGTCCAGGATGTTAGGATTGCCGGCGAGGGGACGGTCGAGCGCCCCCCTGGAAGCAGTCGCACCGCCTCGCTTGCTGCCACAGCGGGCGCAGCCGGGGAACCCGCCTGATCGGCCGCGCTCGCGCCGCTACTCTTCCTGGCCGGCGAGGACCAGCGGTTCCTGACCAGGCAGCACCGGCGACACCGCGAGCGGCGCCACGGCTGGCTCGCCCATCCGCCACGAGCGCGTACTGAAGGTCGGCTGCTGATCGATGCCGCGGCGCATCTTGAAGCCCGTGTACCAGAGCATCACCGGGGCCAGCGCGGCGAGGCTGCGCTCCTTGAGGCTGAATGGCCGGGTGTGCTTTGTCATGCGCGCGCTGAGCTCGTCGAGCCACACTCCCACCTCGGGGCTGACGTAGCGCTTGGCGGCGGGGATCACCATGCGAGCGCGCCTCGCGATGTCGGCGTAGGCCTTGGCCTTGGCGCGCACGCGGGGCGCGGGGTGGTCGGCGAGGCGGATGCTGCCCTCGAGGTAGGTATCGGCGCAGCGGAAGATGCTCGGGCCGAGGCGCTGGAACTCCTTGTGATAAAGCTCCTTCTGCAAGGCTTCCATCTCTTCTTTGCTGATGTGCGGGTGCGCAAAGGTCAGCGAGAAGCCGTCCAGCTTCGAGGCGTCGGCGAAGGCGTCGGCGTTCAGTCGGCCCTCGGCCTCCATGCGCTCGTAGAGCGGCGTGCCGTGCGCGGGTCCGTAGATGAGGAACTGCGACATGGTCGGCCGCAGCGCGATGAGGTCTTCGAACTCCTGCTCGATGATCTCCGGGGTCTGGTAGTCGAAGCCAATGATCATCGACGCGAGCACGCTGATGCCGTGGGCGCGCAGGTCGGCGAAGAGCTCGTCGTAGGGCCGACCGTTCATCTTGGCGTAGCCGGCACGCTGGCCCTCGTAGCCGACCCAGACCCAGTCGATGCCCATCTCGACCAGCTCGCTGGGATGGTACTGCGACAGCGCCTTGACGCTTGAGAACGCGCTGATGGCCAGCGGCGGCTGATCCGACTCGCGGATCGCCTCGAGGAAACCACGCCCGCGCTTCTGGTTGAGCAGAAAGTCCTCGTCGCTGATCCAGAAGTCGACCATGTCGGGGTCGCTCGCCCGCAGGCGCTCGATGGCGTGCAAGATCGAGCGGCCATCCGGGAGGAAACGGATGTGACGCCGCTTGAAGTAGTGCGAGGTCGCGCAGAAGTCGCAGCCATGCGGACAGCCCAGGCCAGCGAAGACGTAGCCGACGGGACCACCGAGGTTCATGGTGAAGAGCTTGGTCTGCTGCTTGATGTACGGCTGATCGATGGGCCGGTCGACCGGCTCGCCGAGCAGATCGCGCATGAACGCGACGCCCTCGCCGCGGCAGATGTGGTCGACCTCGATGCCGATCTCGTCGTCGCTCAAGGCGGTGCCGTAGCCACCCAGCACGACCTTGGTCTGCGGCGCGTAGCGGCGAATGGCCTCGACCATCGGGATCATCTTGTGCTTCGTCGTCGCCACGAACGCGATGCCGATGTAGTCGTAGCCCTTCCGGATCTCCGCGATGAAGCGGGCCATCGTCGGGTAGTGCAAGGTGGTGGTCGGCGCCTGGAGGTTGTGGGCGATGAAGTCGATGCCCCACTGGGTGGTCGTCGCGCGGGTGCGAAAGATCCCTTGGGCCCACATGATCTGGTGGGTTCCCTCGTACGAGGTCCCCAGGCCATCGCCGTACTTCACGCCGAACGGCTGACAAACACTGGACATCAGGACTCTGAGGGGCTTTTCGTGGGTCATGACCGGGACCTCGGTGGTTGATCGCGGCCGCCATTATTGGCCAAGGTTGTCACGAGATTGTCACGGCAACCCTCCCGGCAGTCGCCACGGCCACCGTCACCGCGATCGCCTGGGGACTCGCCGCGGCGGCGGTGGTGGTCAGCCCCGCGGCGAGGCGCGCATCGCCGGGCGATCGTGCTACGATCCGACGACCTGAAACCGCGGAGACCGTCATGCCACGCACCGCCTGTCCGACCTTGAACCGACCGACGACCAAGCCCAATGATTCGCTGCGCCGCCGCCGTTGGCCGATGGCTCGGCTGGCCGGATTCGCGTCGCTCGCCGTCGCGCTCTGCCAGCCGTCCGCAGCGAGCGCGGCCGAGGCACCGATCGTCGTCCAAGGCGCCCTGCGCACCGCCGGGGGCGGTCCGGTCGCCGATGGCTCCTATGGCCTGACGCTGAAGCTGTACGCGGCTGCTGACGCCGCGGATGCGCTGTGGGGCGAGGCCGCCACCGCGGTCGCCGTAGCGCAGGGTCTCTTCGTACACGTCCTGGGCAGCTCCGACCTCGCGACGGCGCCCGCGCAAGCCCTCTTCGTCGACCATCCCGGCCTGTGGATCGGTGTGCGCGTCGGCTCGGATCCCGAGCTGCCGCGGCTGCCGCTCGGCGCCGTGCCCTACGCCCGCCGGGCCCTGCACGCCGACGTCGCCGCCCACGCGGGTACCACCGACAAGGCCCTCGACCTCGACTGTGTCGGCTGCGTCGGCGCCAACCACGTCTCGTTCACCTGGGCGGCGTCCAACCAGAAGGACGGCGCGGCCGTCGACCTGGCTTGCAGCGGTTGCGTCGGCAGCGGCGAGATCGCCTCGGGCGCCGTCACGGTCGATCACCTCGGCGCGGGGTCGGTCGGCGACGACGCGCTGGCCGTCAACTACGCTGGCTCCGACAGCAAGGGGGGCACAGCCACCACGGCAAAGGTCGCCCTGACGGCCGAAGAGCTGAACTGCTCTGGCTGCATCGGCCAGGTCCACCTCGAGGCTGGCTTGCTCGCCAAGCTCCTCGCGCCCGCTACCACCGTGGCCCTCGGCGGGGTGATCGTCGGCGCGCACCTCGACGTCGATCTCAAGGGCACGCTCGGGGTGCAGGGCGCCGACTTCCTCGCCAGCAGCGGCGGCAAGCTCGGCGGTGACCTCGACCTCGACAGCAACAAGCTGTTGGGAGTGCGCCTCGAGGACGTCGAGAAGCTGCCGGCTTGCGACGCGGCCAGTGCGGGTCGCCTGGTCTTCGTGCCCGGCCAG
>CALGHC010000916.1 GCA_937915965.1 uncultured Myxococcales bacterium | reverse complement strand
CGGCGAGCAGGTAGTTGAGCATGTCTGGCACGGAAAACGAGGCCCGGTAGACGTCGGTCAACTCAGTGGCGCCGAAGAGGGTGTTGATGGCGACGTCGCGACCGTAGCCCAGCACCCGCGAGATCAACGCGCTGCCCGCGAGCATCAGGGCGATCGTGCGTACTCGGCCGGCGTGATCGGAGGGCATTGGCGCGTCCCGGCGAGGCGGCGGTACGAGGGTGCATGGCGAGACGGGCGACGCCGACGTCGGGGAGACCACGCGCGTTGTTTGTCCGTCGATATCGCTAGCCTGTCAAAGCAATGCCCAATGGCACGGCCCCTCGCCGTCGCAAGGAACCCACGACCTTGACGCGGCCGAGACAGGTATGGCGACAGAATCTGTCGCTTGTGGTGACCCGTTCGACAAGGCTCAAACACCCGCGCGCAGCGGATCTGCCTTGCGCCCTCCCTGGCGTTCCGCTAAACCGCCGCCATGAACATCTTCGAGGCCAGCATCCTGGGTGTCGTCGAAGGGCTGACCGAGTTCGTCCCGGTCTCCTCCACTGGCCACCTCATCCTCGTTGGCAGCGCGCTGGGTCTGGGCGGCGATCCTGTGCTCGACCAAGCCGTCGACGCGTTCGACATCGTCATCCAGGCCGGCGCGTGGCTCGCCTGTGTACTCTATTACCTGCCGCTGCTCCGCCAGCGTCTTCGCGATCTCCGCGACAGCGATCCCGTCGCCCGCCGCAGAGGCATGCACCTCATCGCGGGCATGGCCATCGCGTTTGTTCCGGTGGCAGTCGTAGGGCTGATCGCGCGCAAGCCGATCAAAGAGCTGTTCTTCGGGCCGGCGCCGGTCGCGATCGCCCTGGCCGTCGGCGGTCTTGTGATGATTGTCGCTGACCGCTGGTTCGCCCGCCGCTCCCGGCTGACAGGGCTCGAGCATGTCTCGCCTCGACGTGCCCTTGCGATCGGCGCGTTCCAGTGCTTTGCGCTCGTGCCAGGCACCTCGCGCTCCATGGCGACAATGGTCGGCGGTCTGATCGGAGGTCTGGACGCGCGCACGGCCGCCGATTTCAGCTTTCTGCTCGCGATTCCGGTGCTCGGTGCAGCCACAGCTTACGAGCTGCTCAAGGAATGGCACGTGCTGGTCGATCACATTGGCCCCGCCGCCATCGCGACCGGTCTCGTGACCTCGTTCGTCGTCGGCTGGGCGTCTATCGCGATCTTCCTGCGTCTCATCGAGCGCTGGGGGCTGGTGCCATTTGGCGTCTACCGCATCGTCCTCGCCGCGGTGGTCTGGTGGGCGCTGGCCGGATCGGCTGGAGGTTGAGCTAGATGCGAGTTGTCCTGACAGCTGGAGGCACGCACGAGCCGATCGACGATGTCCGCTATCTGGCGAACGTCGCGACCGGCAGCCTGCCCGCTGCGCTTGCCGAGACCTTCCTCAGCCGCGGCGACGAGGTCCATTATGTTCATGGGCCAGGAGCCGCTGTCCCCGGCGAGCGGCGTCTCAGCGTTTCTTTGCTTGGTACCGTGTCGACAGACCTCGATGGCGCCGCACGCGGTTGGCTGGACGAGGCCATCGCCAGCCGTGATCGCCTCGCCGCTGGTCGCCTGTACTTGCATCCGATTCGGACCGCGGCCGACGCCGCGCGGGCGCTGGGCGCCGTGGTCGGAGCCGTGCAGCCCGACCTCGCCGCCTGCGCAATGGCCGTCGCTGATTTCGCACCGCGCCCCTACCCTGGCAAGATCTCGTCGCGTCCAGGCGGGGCTTCCGATGACGCCGGGCTCGACCTGCATCTGGATGCCACCGCCAAGGCGATTGACGTGGTGTTGGAGGCCTCGCCCGCGACGCATCTGCTCGGTTTCAAGTTGGTCTCAGGAGCGAGCGCCGACGAGCGCACGGCCGCCGTCCGCGCCCTCGCGCGCCGCAGCGGGGCCCGCCGCGTCTTCGCAAACGACGTGCGCGACTATCGGCGCGGCCACCGGCGAGGGTGGCTGTGTGGGCCAGATGGCGAGGTGCTGGCCGAGCTCGATGGCGGCGACGGCCCAGATGCGCTTGGGCGACTGGTCGCGGCGTTGGCCGACGTTCTCGTCACCTGGGTCGAAGGCACCTGAGCGACCGTTACTGACTTGCGGAGCTCGAGCGCGATGCTCGGGCGCTCGGAGCCGCAGCCGTGATGGGGCCACCTGGTTGGGTCGGCTTGCGTGAGACGCGGTTCTTGGCCGCAACGGCCGGCCGCGCGCTGGCCCTACCCTTCGCCGCGGTGGTCAGCACGCGATCGAACGCGATCAGACCCCAGAGTATGCCCCGCGCGAACGCCGTCTGGGTCTCATCGCGCAGGAGGTCGAGACCCTCTTTGGGGTGAGTCAGGTAGCCGATCTCCAGAACCACGGCCGGCATCTTTGCCTCCTTCAGGACGCCGAAGCGGGCCTGTCGAATGCCGCGAAAACGGGTGCGCGGGCGTGCCCTGCGCAGACCTGACCGGAGACCCTCCGCGAAATCCTGCGAGCGCTTGTGTGCCTTTGCGTAGCCGAGGTCAGCGACGATGCTCTCCACCGACCAGGGCAGATCGAGCTCCTGCCGACCGTCGTCGAGGCCTTCCTCGCGCGCGATCAGTTCACGGGAGACCTCGTCACTCGCGTTGGCGTTGAGAAACCAGATCTCGATGCCCTCATGCCGGCTCTCGAAGCTGGCATTGCAGTGAATCGAGATCAGCGCGTCGGCGCTCCACGAGTTTGCCAACCGTGGTCGCTCGCGCAGGCCCAGCGAGACGTCCCGATCCCGCGTCAGGGTCACGCGCACATCGCTATGGTGCTCAATGTAGGCCTTGACCCGCAGAGCGACCTCGAGGGTGAGCGCCTTCTCGCGCACGCCGTGGTAGCCCACTGCGCCGAGGTTGTCGCCGCCGTGGCCGGGGTCGATCACGACGTGGCGTACCCGCGTGAGGTGTATCGGGCGCGGAAATGCCCGGTCGGCGCCTACCCGACCAGGGTCGGCGGCCGCACTGTTCGCGGAGGTGCCGGCGGCGGTGGCGGTCGCAACAGGTCCGGCCGCAACGACAGCGCCGTGAGCCGGGCCAGGACCGGCCTGAGTGTCGCTAGCGACAAATAGTGTCGCCAAGCCGACCCAGGTGGCAGCAGCAACGACCATGTGGGGGCACTTCCGTTCCATGGCCCGAGAGTAGAGGTCGGGGCGGCTGTGTCAACTTCCGGTAGCCGCACCCAAGAATCCCCGAGTATCCCCGAGTATCCCCGAGTATCCCCGAGTATCCGAGTACGAGCATCCGAGAGGCTGCATTCCGTCCGGGGGGTTGCGGCGGCGCGCCACCGGCCTTTCGTGGCGACAGCCGCTCCACCTCTGCTGGGCCGGCACGAATCTTGGAGTCGTCATGCCAGATACCGCCCTGCCTAGCGTCAAGGCGCCGTTTCATTTGCCCTTGCGACGGCTACTCGAGCTCTCGCGGGCGGAGTGGCGCACGCTGGCCGTCGGTCTGGTGTTCCTGCTGATTGGCAGCGCCGCAGGGCTGGCCTGGCCACAGGCGGTGCGCTTCATCATCGACGATAGCTTCACCACCGAACACGCCACCGATCTCGATCAAATCATCGTGGTCCTGATGGCGCTCTTCGGTGTGCAGGGTTTGGCGATCGCGCTCCGATTCTATCTCTTCACGGTCGCAGGCGAGCGGGTCGTCACCCGCCTGCGTGGCGACGTGTACCGTCATGTCGTCGCCCAGGAGGTCGCCTTCTTCGACAGCCGGCGCACGGGCGAGCTCCTCAATCGGCTGTCGTCCGACACGGGCGTCCTGCAGAACACGGTGAGCGTCAACATCTCGATGGTGATGCGCAGTCTCGCCATGGCGCTGGGCGGCGTCGGACTTCTGCTGTGGACCTCACCGACCCTCACGGCGCTCATGCTGGTGGTCGTGCCGCCGGTCGCGCTTGGTGCGCGGATCTTCGGTCGAATGCTGCGGCGCCTCTCGCGAGACGTGCAGGACGCCCTCGCGGTCGCCGGCGAGGTCGCCGAGGAGACGATTTCAGGGATCCGGACCGTCCGCACCTTCGCCGGCGAACCGCAGGAGGTCGCGCGATACGGCAAGGCGATTGCGCACGCGTTTGACCTGGCCCGCGCTCGCGCTCGCCTCAACGCCATGTTCATCGGCTCCGCGAGCTTCCTTGGCTACGGCGCGGTCGGTGTCGTGCTGTGGTACGGCGGCAGGATGGTGGTCGCCCACGAGATGACCGGCGGCGAGTTGGCATCGTTCATGCTGTACACGCTGACGGTCGCCATGTCTCTGGGTGCCCTGGCTGGGCTGTGGGGTGACTTCATGAGGGCCGCAGGGGCGGCTGAGCGGGTCTTTGAACTCCTCGACCGTGAGCCGGAGATTCGCAACGACGGCGGCGTGCAACCAGCCACGATGCGAGGTCACATCACGATGGAGGCCGTGGACTTTCGCTATCCGAGCCGTCCCGACGTGCCAGTCCTGCAGCAGGTCGACCTCGACGTTCGACCTGGCGAGGTGGTCGCATTGGTCGGTCCGTCGGGAGGGGGCAAGTCGACGATCGCTGCCCTGGTACCTCGGCTGTACGACCCCGACGGCGGACGGGTGACGGTGGACGGCGTGGACCTGCGTGAAATCGACGCCAGCTGGTTGCGGCGCCGCGTGGGAGTCGTCTCTCAGGAGCCGATCCTGTTCTCGACATCGATCGCCGAGAACATCCGCTATGGCCGGCCGGATGCCGCCGACGCGGAGCTCGAGGCCGTGGCCCGGGCCGCGAACGCACACGATTTCATCGTTGGCTTTCCGGATGGCTACGCGACCGAGGTCGGCGAACGCGGCGTTCAACTCTCGGGCGGTCAGAAGCAGAGGGTCGCGATCGCCCGCGCGCTGCTCGAAGATCCGCGGGTACTGATTCTTGACGAGGCCACCAGCGCGCTGGACGCCGAAAGCGAACACCTTGTGAAAGACGCGCTCGAAGTGTTGATGAAAGGACGCACGACTCTGGTCATCGCCCACCGCCTCTCGACGGTCCGGGACGCCGACCGGGTCGTAGTCGTCGACGGCGGCCGGATCGTCGAGCAAGGCACGCATGACGAGTTGGTCGAGAGCGGCGGATTGTATCGTAGGTTGCTGGAGCGCCAGTTGCTCGGGCCATAGCAGCGCTTGAAATGTATCAGGCGTTTCATGGCGGTATGTTATAGCCCCGGAATCGGCACCGGCCGCGTCCTCAGCCTCACCCTCTCCCGGACATCAGCTGAAACACCAGGGCGTCATCGACGCTGCTGACCACCAACGGCGACCGCGTCGTCACGATCCACTGCACCCCCGGAAAGATCGACCGCAGTATCGGTAGCACCGCCCGTTGGCTGCGCTCTGGCAGGCGCGCCTCTATCTCATCCACCAGGCAGACGGCCTCTTGCTCGAAGACCGCGGACTGGTCGTCTGTCGTCAGGCTCAGGCGGAACGCGACCTCGGCAACAATGACGATCAAGCCGAGCACATCGTCGCTCAGGGCTTCAATCGGCAATCGCCCGGTCGGTGTGTCGAAGACGACGTCGAAATTCGGGCTGATACCCGCGAAACGCCATGGCGACGCGACCCGGTCGAGCGCGTCACCGAGTCGCTCCCACAACGGAACCTGCAAATGGAATTCGCTGAAGGCGGCGAGGCGGCGATCGTTCAGATCGACGAGCCACTGCTTGATGAGGGTGAAACGCCGCCCGATGCTGGCACCATCGGCCAGAGTAGGCTGGCAAGCGCCGTCGATCCGATGGCTTGGCAGCCCAACGGACTTTGGTCCCGCGACGCGAACGTCGGGCAGGGCGCGCTGCGTGTCGAAGGCGATGAGCAAGCCCACCGGCGACCGCGTGATGTCAGTGAGGTGAGAAAGCCAACTGTAGAACGGAGTGCGCGCCTCGTCCGTCGCGCACCACGGCGCGAGCTGCCAGGGACCGCCGCTCTGATGGCGCTCTAGAGCCTGATGCGTCTGGACCGGTTCATTCCAAGAACCCTGTGGGATCGTCTCCACCCAATCGACCCGCACGCGGGCTCGGTCGCTGCCCTCGCGCCGGTCCGAGTGCGCCAGGGATACGGCGCCGGAGCGGCCAGTGACGTCAAGCAAACCAGCGATGGCTTGCAGAATGCTCGATTTGCCGGAGGTGTTCTCGCCGCTAATGACGACCAGCGGCGCGGGTCGGCCACGGCTATCACTCAACTCGAGGGCGGCGCGTTTGATGCAGCGAAAGTTCTCAAGTTCGACGCGGCCCAACTTCATGACATCGCATTGTCGGCAACCGTGTCAGGCATTGACAATTGTACAATTACCCGGTCGTGGTTTGACTGCCGGATTGGCCTCAACTTGAGCAATCTCGCGCCCACGGAGCCGTCGTCCTCGTCGCTACCACTCCTCCGACCACGCCGGATCCGCCAGGCCGTGGGCCGACCGGAGGAAGCCGAGGAACGGATTGGACGCCAACTCGGCGGCGAGCGTCGTCATCGGCCCGTGACCGCTGTGCACCCGCAGATGACCGGGCAGCTCGAGGAGTCGCCGCAGGCTGCGCTTCATCTCAGCCGGGTCGCTCATCGGAAAGTCGGTGCGACCGATGCTACCGGCGAAGAGGGTGTCGCCGACCAGAATGTCGTGATCGTCGTACCAACAGCCCTGGCCAGGAGTGTGTCCCGGCGTGGACAGGAAACGCAGCGTCGTCTC
>CALGHC010000915.1 GCA_937915965.1 uncultured Myxococcales bacterium | reverse complement strand
CGGACTGCAGCCGTCTCCGGCAACGAGGTTGCCGTCGTCACATTGCTCGCCGTGGGTGTAGGTCACCTTGCCGTCGCCGCAGAGGCTGACGCACGCGCCGTTCACGCAGAACTTCTCGGCGGCGGCGTCGCAGGAGACCAGGTTCGGGCCGTCCTCATGAACACACTGTCCGGCCTCGCAGGAGTCGGTCGAGCACGGGTTGTCATCGTCGCACTGCGGGTCGCTGGTCGGAGCGCAGGCGCCCGCCGAGCATGCGAAGGCCTCGCAGGCGCTGCTGCCCACGCAGCCCACCGCGGACGTCACGGCCGTGTGGCTGCAGCTGCCGACAAGCTCGCCAGCTGCGGCAGGGACGCAGGTGTCGAGGGTGCACGGCGAGCCGTCGGCGCAGCTCCCTCCTGGCACGCTTGCGCACGCACAGTCGGAGGTGCCGTCGACGCCGGTCCGGGCGACCCATGCCTGCCAGTTGCCGTCGGCGCCACCGGTGTGGCTGGCGCCGACCAGGAGCAGCGTCTCGGCGTCGATCCGCGCCGGTCTGCCCAACGTCCACTCGCCCGGCCGAGGCACCATCGTCGCTGGCGTCTGCACGCCGTCTGCCGTGCTCGGCGCGATGTACAGGCTGCGCACTCCCTTGAAGTCGTTGACGGCGACCGTCGTCTGGCCGCCGTCGGGGTTGGCGACGATGCCGGCGACGGTCGGTACGCCCGGCCAGGGTTGCGTCCACGTTTGTAGCGTCTCACCCGCTCCATCGAGGTAGGTGACGACCACGTCGACGCTGGCCGCGCCCATCGGCAGCGTCGTGCCGGCGACGATAAAGCCGCCCGTCGGCGAGCTGATCATGCCTCCCACGTTGTCGTCGCCCACGACTGGGAGGGCCGTGCCGTTCATCTCGCTGCCCTCGGCGTAGAGGCTGAACGTGACGTCCAAGCCCATGGACGAGCCGTTCTGGGCGACGCCGATGACGCCAATCGAGGCCGGCTTGACGGCCACTGGCCACACGGCCCGGTCGACGCCCGGGAGGCCGCTCGAGATCTGCCAGATTACCTTGAGCGATGCGTTTGTCTGCACCACCCAGCTATCGGGGGTGCCGTCTGCGCTCAGCTGCTCGCCGGCCAACGCCAGGCCGCCGTTGGCCATCACGGCGACCGCCAACCCCGCGCCGCCGAACTTCACCGGGATCACCTGCTTGCCGGTCTGTTGGCCGGTCGCGTCGGTCGCGATCAGCCAGACCTCCTGACCGCCAGCCTCGGTCGCCGCGACCAGGGCGAGCCGGGCGCCGCCGTCCTTGGCGATCGCCAGCCCCGAGGCGTGGTCGTCGCCAGCGGTGCCCCAGGTCTGGTCGCTGAGCACGTTGCCGACCTTGTCGAGTCGCAGCAACCACGCGTCCTCGCCGCCCGCCCCCTTGCTGCTGGTCGCGCCGGCAGCCCAGCTGACGCCTGCGTCGTCGACGACACCGATGATCAGCGTGTCGTCACCGTCGCCGCCGATGGTCTTCTCCCAGCGCCCGGCGGGTCCGGCCTTGCAGCCACCAGCTTCGCAGGTGTCGAAGGTGCACGCGCTGTTGTCCGAGTCGCAGGTGGCGCCGTCGGCCAGAGGCACGGCGTCGCACGCGCCGGTCGCTGGGGTGCAGCTCACGGTCTTGCAATCCGCCGGGCCCGGCAGCGGGCAGCTGACGACCGTCGCTGGCGCGACCCCGCAGACCCACGGCAGCGTGTCCTTCTGGCAAACGAGCGTGCCATTGCACAGGTTGTCGTCCTCGAGGGCTGCGCAGTCGGCATCCGCGGCGCACTCACAGCTCGACGGGCCGCTCACACACTTTCCGGCGTCGCAGGCGTCGTCGGTCGTGCAGGGGTCCGCGTCCTCGCACGACCCGCTGACCGCGGCGTGCACGCAGCCGGTGCTGGCGTCACAGCTGTCCACTGTGCACACCTCGTCATCGTCGCAGAGCTTTGCCTCGCCGGCGCTGCACGCACCTGCCTCGCATTGGTCCGCCACCGTGCAGGCGTCGCCGTCTTCGCAGTCGCCGCCCTCGTTGGCCGCCACGTCCTCGCAGCTGCCGGCGTCGCAAGACCACGCTCGGCAGGGCTCGGCCAGGCCAAGGCAGTCGCTGGCGGTCACACAGCCCGCGTCGCCGTCGCCGTCGCCGTCGCTGGTGTCGCCCGCGTCGCCCGTCGACGATTCGCCGGCGTCGTCGCCATCAGCCGGCGTACCGTCCGCTGCGGTGGTTTCGGCGCCAGCGCTGTCATCGACGCCGTCGTCCACGATCACTGCCGCGTCTTCGGTCGCTTGCTTGTCGTCGCTGCTGCAACCACCGACAGCGGCGAGGCATAGCGCGACGACGAGCCAGCCACTGAGTGCCATGGGCCGAACGGAGAGTGCCATGGGCCGAACGGATTGCTGCGGATGCTTCACGGCAAGACTCCACCGATCGGGCGGCGAGGCAGCTGCCGTCGCCCACCCGAACGTACGTTGCTTGGCCCATGCCGGCCGTTGAACTCTGTACCGTAAACTACCCGCGGCGCCCGCGCACGACCGTTGTGTCGATCCTCGTGTCTTGCCGGGTCACATCGGTGGCCGGCGCGGCGTGGTCGCTAGGCGCCTGGCGCGGCCGTCGGCGCGGCGTGGTCGCTAGGCGCCTGGCGCG
>CALGHC010000914.1 GCA_937915965.1 uncultured Myxococcales bacterium | reverse complement strand
CCGGCATCGGCCGTTCCGCCCGTCGTGCCCGCGTCCTTGTCGACCGGCTCCACAGCAGGAGCGGCCGTGTGATCCCAGGTCTTGGGGTCGGGCAAGCCGGCGAGGAACGCCGCGTCGAGGCTCGTCTTGCCGATCACCGCGCTGTTCAGCGCGGCGTCGACCTGGTCGGCGGCGTCGGGGTGGATCGCGATCGGCGCGCCACTCTCGTCGAGGACCTGAACTTCCTTGGCGGGTTGGCCGCCAGCGCTGACCAGGTCGCCGTCGCCTTGACCGAAACCAACGGCGTTCGGACCGCCGAATCCCCAGCACGAGTTGATGTCCTCGTCGGCCACCGCAACCGTCATCTCGTGGCCGTCAGCGAACTGGAGCTTGACCTCGTGCGGCTGCTGGGTGCCCGGCTTGCAGATCGGCGTCGCCTTGGCGGTGTGGACGTTGTCGACCTCGGGCAGGTCGGGGTTGAAGGCAAAGATCGGGTCCTTGGTCATCTCGTCAGGATCGAGGGTCGTATACAACCGGGTCAGGTACGGCAGCTCGTCGAACGAACCCTGAACCTCGTCGAGCGGCTTGACGATCAGATCGGCGATGTCCTTGGCGAACGCCACCGGGTCAAAGCCCTGCGCGTCGACGGCAGCCTTGTACTTCGAGCACGCGTCACCGCCGCCGCCGTTCTGGATGCAGCCGTAGAACTCGTTGTCTGGCACGTCCGTGTACGCCTCTGGCTTGGGGATGTGCTTGCGGATCAGCTCCTGCATCTGGCTGGTGCGCGGGTAGCTGTCGCTCATGAGCTTCTGCAGGAACGCGCCCGGGTCCTTGATGCCCTCGAGGGCGGTCGGGTTCCAGCCGTCGGAGGCGAAGCGGCCCTTGAAGGTGTCGCCGAACTTCTTGGCGTACTCGGTCGTGAATGCGTGGCCCGAGGCCTGGTCGACGGCCTTGCTGACGACGGTCTTGTAGTTCGACCCGGGCGCCAGCCAGTCGATCACGGCGTCATTGAGGACGACGTGGAGGAAATTCTTGGGGATGGCTCGATGCTCGCCGAGCGTCCACGTCACAATTGGCATGTCCGCCGCGGCCGCCAGCCTGGTCAGGCGAATTGGCAGGCAGGGCCCGACCTCTTCGACGGTGACGACTATGGGCGCGATGTCGCCGGCGGCCTTGTCCTTCTGCAGCTTGAGCGCCAAGAAGACGTAGCTCTGCTTGGCGTAGACGTCGATGAGCGGCTCCGTCTCGGCCGGCTGTTGGTAGCCGTTGTCGCCAAGCCACTTGATCAGCGCAGCGCCGCTGTCGCCCTTGATCACCACGGAATCGTAGGGACCGACCTTCTGCTCCTTGAGGACCTCTACACCACCCTCGCCCTCGTCGACCGCGTTGGGGTCACCGCCGCCCGCCGACGCCATCGGGCATGCCGAGTAGCCGTAGCAGTTGTCCGTGTTCTGCCACTGCAGGTTGAAGCTTGGTGATGTCGTCTGCTCGAGGATCTGGAAGACGCTGTCGGAGCCGATGCCGAGCTCTGGCACCTTCATCAGCGGCAGGATCCACGAGAACTGCTTGTCATCGCCGGTGTAGCTGATCTGGATGTGAACCGTGATCTTGCCTTCCTGCTGCACGTAGAGCACGCGCTCGGCGCTCTGGTCGATCGGCTGGGTGAAACAGAAGAAGCCGCCGCACGCCGATGCCGCCGCGGGCACCAGTGAAGCGGCGAGGAGGGCCGCGAGAGCGGCGTGCAGTCGGCCGAATGCCGCAGTGTTCTTCGTCATGGAGACCTCACGCGCGACGTGGCTGGCACCTCGCAAGAAGCTGTAGTTAAGATGAAACCTACGCGAGACGCCGCCGCCAAAGCAGCCCGCTCAGCGCCAGCAAGACCAACATCAATCCACCGGCGCCACCGCTCACGGGCGTTGCGCCGCAGCCACCGCTCGATCCGCCTCCGCTCGATCCGCCCCCGCTCGTTCCGCCTCCGCTTGATCCGCCACCGCCGCTGGCCGTACCGCCAGCGTCCGCGCCACCGCCGGTCGCGCCCGCGTCCTTGTCATCGGAAGGCTTCACCGGCGCGGTCGACGTGTAGTCCCAGGTCTTCGGGTCCGGCAGCCCGGCCACAAACGCGGGGTCAAGGCTGATCTTGCCAATCACCGCGCTGTTCAGGGCCGCGTCAACCTGGTCGGCCGCGTCCGGATGAATCGCGATGGGCGCGCCGCTCTCGTCGAGAACTTGCACCTCTTTGGCTGGCTGTCCGCCGGCGCTCACCAGGTCGCCGTCGCCCTGGCCGAAGCCGACGGCGCCTGGGCCGCCGATGCCCCAGCACGTGTTCACGTCTTGTTCGGCCACCGCGACCGTCATCTCGTGGCCGTCGGCGAACTCCAACTTGACCTCGTGGGGCTGCTGGGTGCCGGGCTTGCAGATAGGCGTCGCCTTGGCGGTGTGCACGTTGTCGACCTCGG
>CALGHC010000913.1 GCA_937915965.1 uncultured Myxococcales bacterium | reverse complement strand
CATGATGACCGAGAGGTGATCGGCCATGAAGGCGAACTCGAAGCTGTAGTCACCGGCGACGATCCAGGTGAACGCCTTGAAATGGAAGGCAGCGTCCTCCTGGCCGGCCGACGATGCGACCACCAGGGCGCTGAAGACCATCGCGCTGAGGAAGAATGAGGCGACCACCGCAATATTGGCGATGGCATAGACCCCTTGGCGGCCGATGCGCTTGCCAAACAGGCCGTTGATGATGCCGCCAATGAGCGGCAGCATCACAATGACCGGTAGCAGATTCGCAGCGTTGTAGTCCATCTGTTCCCCCGGAGGCGCCTCGTTCGGGCGCCAGGGAGTGGCGGATCGGGTGGCGCCGACGAGGCGACCTTCGTCAGCGCTTCAGCAAGCGCAGCTCGTCCACATAGACAGTCTTCTTCACGCGGAAGAAGGCCAGCACCATGGCGAGCCCCACGGCGGCCTCCGCAGCAGCCACGGCGATGATGAAGAAGGCCAGAACGTGACCCTCCGTCCCACCGTTGTAGCGCGAGAAGCCCACCAGGGTCAGGTTGACGGCGTTGAGCATCAACTCGACGCACATCAGGATGATCAGGATGTTGCGCCGAGTCAGCGCACCAACCAGACCAATCGAAAACAGGATCGCGGCGAGGATCAGGATATGACCCAACGGGATGCCGGTCATGGCGACTCCTCCACGTGATCATTGGCGCCATCGGCGAGGGCCGCTTCGCCCTGCCCGCCGCCCGGGCCCAGCCGCTTCTTCGCCAGCATCACCGCGCCGACTACCGCGACGAGCAGCAGCACAGAGATGAGCTCGAAAGGCACCATGAAGGTGGTGTAGAGCATCTGCGCGATGTCTTCGATCGAGCCGTATGCGGCGTGGCGGGGCACCGACAGGTCGACCGCGCGCGCGCCCGCTGCGGCAAATCCAATCGCCGTCAGCAGCTTGCCGAAGACGAAGAGGGCGACCATCGCGCCGATCACCTTCACCGGGGCCACCTCGGTCGGCTTGATCTCGTCGGGAGACAGGTTCAGCAGCATGATGACGAAGGTGAACAGCACCATGATCGCGCCGGCGTAGACGATGATCTGCAGCGCGGCCAACAGGTGGGCGGCGAGCAGCGCGTACATGCCAGCGAGAAAGAAGAACGACACGATCAAGGCGACGGCCGAGTGGATGGGGTTGTTGCCCATCGGCGGCAGCACGACGCAGACGGCAGTGCCGATCAGCGCCGTCGCCAGGATGTAGAAGAGAATCAACTCGGTGGGCATCGCCCTCTCCAGTCCGGCGTCGTGCCGGCTCCGGCCCCCGCACGGGCCGCTGCTCCGGTCAGGCGCCCGCGGCCGCGCGCGTCGCCGCGCGCGCCACGATGGTCGCCTCCAGCTGCGGCCGGAACCGCTCGATGAAGCTCTTGATGGGCCACGCCGCGGCGTCCCCGAGCGCACAGATCGTGTTGCCCTCGATCTGCTGCGCGGCGTTGTAGAGCACGTCGATCTGATCGACCGTTCCCTCGCCAGTGCGCATCTTCTCGATGATCTGGAAGAGCCAGCCGGTCCCCTGCCTGCACGGCGTGCACTGACCGCAGCTCTCGTGCTTGTAGAAATGCGACAGCCGGCTCATGACCTCGAGCAGGTCGGTGCCGTCGTGCATGACGATAATGCCGGCCGTGCCCAACATCGTGCCGGCCTCGCGCAGCGAATCGAAGTCGAAGGGCAGGTCGAGGTACTCCGGCATCAGCAGCGGCGTCGAGGAGCCGCCGGGGATGCATGCGAGGAACTCGCGGTCGTCGAGAACGCCGCCACCCAGATCGAAGATGATGTGTCGCAGCGTCTCGCCGAGCTTGACCTCGTAGACGCCCGGCTTCTTGACGTGACCGCTGATGCCCACGAGCTTGGTGCCACCCTGCGGCTTCACGCCCTTCTCGGCGTTGCCGGGCGTTCCCAGCGCGTTGAACGCGTCCTTGCCCATCTCGAGGATCACCGGCACGCAGGCGATCGTCTCGACATTATTGACCACGGTCGGCATACCAAAAAGACCGACGTTGGCCGGGAAGGGCGGCTTGAGGCGCGGCTGCCCCGGCTTGCCCTCGAGCGACTCGATCAGCGCAGTCTCTTCGCCGCAGATGTACGCGCCAGCGCCGGGGTGGGTGTAGATCTCCAGGTCGAAGCCCGATCCCTGGATGTCCTTGCCCAGCCAGCCAGCCTTGTGCATCTGGGCGATGGCGTCCTCGGTGGTCGCGATGCCGTCGTGGAACTCGCCGCGGATGTAGATGTAGCAGGCGTTGATGCCGAGGGCCCAGCTGGTCAGCAGGCAGCCCTCAAGCAGGCGAAACGGATCCACCTCGAGGAAATAGCGGTCCTTGAAGGTTCCGGGCTCGCCCTCGTCGGCGTTGATGACCAGGTAGCGGGTGCGGCCGTCCTTGGGCAGGAAGCTCCACTTGACCCCGGCAGGGAAGCCAGCGCCGCCGCGACCGCGCAGGTTCACTGCCTTGACCTCATCAACGACGCCGTCCTTGCCCAGCTCGTGGGCCACCTTCCACGCCTTGAATCCACCGAGGGCGACGTAGTCGGCGAGCCTGGTCAGGTCCGCGTCGAGGTGATCGCGCAGCAGCACGCGGGTTTCAGGCATCTTCGCCTCCGTTGGCAGCCGCGGCCGGCTCGTCGCGCAGCGAGATGAGCAGCTCGCGCAGCGCCTCGGGCGTCACGTCGAAGTGATCCTTCTTGTTGACCTGAAGCGCCGGCGCGTTGCCGCATGCGGCGAGGCATTCGACCGCCTGGAGGGTGAACTTGCCATCGGCGGTGGTCTCGCCCGGCTCGATCCCCAGGGTCTCGCGGGCGATCTGCATCAGCGTATCGCTACCGCGCAGGTAGCATGAGACGTTCGTGCAGATCTGCAGGTGCCAGGCGCCGACGGGCGACTTGCGCAGCATCGTGTAGAAGGTCGCGGTCGAGAAGACCCACGATTCCGGCAGGTCGAGCTCGGCAGCGACCAGCCGCATCGCGTCGCGCGACAACCAGCCGAACTCTTCCTGAGCCACATACAGGGTCGGAATCAGCGCCGCACGGCGCTCGGGATATCTGCCGACCAGGGTCGCGATCCTTTGCTTAGCGGCGGCGGAGAACTGCAAGGATTCTGAGGTCATGCGCGCCTCTGCCGGCCTCTGCCCCGGCTGTGCCTCTGGCCACGTACAGTCGCCCCGGCGGCGGCTAGCGACCGTTGCCGCGAGGGCCCGAATCTGGCTGCACCCGCGCGACGTGGAGGGACGGCACCCGGGCGAAGCGATGCGGACGTGCCGCCCGGGGCTCGCGGAGTGTCTAGTCCAGGGTCCAGGGCCCTGTCAAGGCGACGACGCCGCCGCATCGCGCCGTTTTCAGACATCCGGGTCGGCAGAAGGGATAGCGGGTCGCGCTTGCCTCCCAGCCCGGGCCTCCGCGCGAGAATCAAGAGGGCGCCCATGGCACCGGTGAACTTGCGCCCGACGCGACCCGCGGTACGCTCGCAGCGGTCGAACTCGGGCAGCGTGCCGCCCCTTCGACGGGCCGCGGTCCGCCACGAGTCCGCGGGGAATCGTCCGCAGGGAATCGTCCGCGCGGAATCATCCGCGGGGAAACAACGGGGCTCAGCGAAGCTCAGCGGGAATGCGGCCACGAGTCAGCACAGGAGCAGATCATGCGCGCCTTCATCCTCGCCGCTGGACTCGGCACCCGACTTCGCCCCCTCACCGAGCGGATCCCCAAGCCGCTGGTCGAGGTCGCCGGCGAACCGCTCGTCGAGCGGGCCGTCCGTCAGCTTGTTGCCGCGGGCATTCGCGACATCGGCATCAACCTTTTTCACCTCGGCGAGCAGATCCCGGCGTGGCTCGGCGATGGCAGCCGCTATGGCGCACGGCTCCGTTTCTTTGACGAACGACCACACATTCGCGGTACGGGGGGCGGCCTCAAGCTCGCGGAGGACTTCTTGCGCGGCGACGGCGACACCTTCGTACTGGTCAACGGTGACGTCTGGCACGGCTTCGACATTCGGGCCGTCACCGCCAGCCATCCTCCGGGTGCGCTGACCACGCTGGCAGTGCACCGCGAGCGCCGTCGTCCTGAGCTGCACCACCTCGGCTTCGCCGATGACGGCCGCGTGGTCCGCATCAACGGCACCGCGGCGCCAGCCGAGACCATCGCCTTTCGCGCGATCTACACGGGCGTGGCGGCCTTCGACGTGCGGGTGCTCGAATGGCTACCGCCGGCGGACAAGGTCTCGGGTCTGATCAGCCACGGCGTCATGCCAGCGATGGCAGCGGGCGAGCGCGTCTGCTGGACGGAGCCTGCGGGTCGATGGTTCGATTGTGGTACCCAGGGGGAGCTGCTGCGTGCATCGAGCCACGCCCTGCGGCTTCGCGCCCAGCGTGCGCTCAAGGTCGGCTTCACGCGGCCGAGATCAAGGGTCGCCCTCGCCATCGCCTGAGGCGGCGTCTCTCTGCACCGAACGAAGAACGCCCTGAGCTCGCCGCGTCCGAGCGACCTCCGAAACCCGCGGTTCAGTTTGTCAGTCGGAATGCGCGTCAGGTCGCGTGTCAGGTCGAGCGTCAGGTCGCGCGTCAGAGCGCGCAGAATGTGCGTCGGATCGATCGTCCCGCCAGGCCGGAGTTTGACGCCTGTGTGGCCACCACGTGCCGGATGACATGACTGGCAGCATCGCGATCGACCGATTGGGCTGGTCCGGGCGCTTCCGGCCTCCAGGTTGATATCGCTATCTTTCACGTGGAATCTGAAGCCGCATCCTTTCAATCTTGCGCAGAATGTGGTCATAGAATGAGGGTCGTCTTGGTCAAGGCTGGCTGAGACGTGGAATCGAGCGCCATCCGCTCGAACATGAGGGTGCGGCCATCCGGCG
>CALGHC010000912.1 GCA_937915965.1 uncultured Myxococcales bacterium | reverse complement strand
CGCGCATCGAGCCGGTCCCAAGGGCCGCACAATCCATTCACAGAGTCAGCGCAGTGGGTCGCCTTCGGGCAAACCCGCTGACGCAAGCCACGCGACCGGCCAGGCGGCCGGCCGTGTGAGCCCGGGACGTTGAGGCGAGGGAGGGACCGAGGCATGGGTCGCAGAGACGAAATCATCGTCGGGCTCGACGTTGGCACCACGAAAGTGGCGGCCGTGGTCGGCGAAATTCGAGAAGACGGTAGCATCGACGTCATTGGCGTCGGAATGACCGCTTCTCATGGCATCAAGAAGGGCGTGGTGGTGCACGCCGACGAAACTACCGACGCGATTCGTCGGGCGATCCATGAGGCAGAGCTCATGGCGGGCTGCACCGTGGCCGCGGTGTACATCGGGATCTCGGGTGGCCATCTCAAGTCGTTCAACAACCGCGGCGTCGTCGCGATCGCGAACGGCGAGGTTAGCCACGACGACGTAGAGCGCGTGATCGAAAACGCGCGCGCCGTTCAGATCCCAGCTGACCGTCAGATCGTGCACACCGTGCCGCAAGAGTTCTTGGTCGACGACAACGACGGGATCAAACATCCCGTCGGCATCAACGGCACGCGCCTGCAGGTCAACGTCCACATCATCACGGCGCTCAACTCCGGCGTGCAGAACGTGACGCAGTGCGCTGAGCGCGCCGGCTTGCATGTGCTCAACGTGCACAGCGAGCTGTTGTCTTCGGCGCTGGCGGTGCTCGAGGACGATGAGAAGGAGCTGGGCGTCGTGCTGGTCGACATCGGCGGCGGCACGACCGACATCGCTGTCTTCCACAACGGCGCAATCGTGCACTCCGCGGTGTTGCCCGTGGGTGGCGATCACATCACCAACGACATCGCTGTGGGCCTGCGCACACCGCGCAAAGAGGCCGAGCGCATCAAGCTCAAGCACGGTTGCGCGCTCTCGCACGAGGTCGAGGAAGACGAGATGATCGAGGTCGCCTGCGTGGGTGGTCGCGAGCCCGTCGAGCGGCGTCGCACGTTGCTCTGCGACATCATCGAGCCCCGGATGGAAGAGATCTTCCGCATGATCGAAGCGGAGGTGCAGGCCAGCAACTTCGCCGACGTGCTCGGCTCGGGTGTCGTGGTCACCGGCGGCACCGCGCTGCTGCCCGGGATCGCTGAGCTCGGCGAGGACGTGCTGAATCTGCCCGTTCGCATCGGCAAGCCGCGGCCCATGGGCGGGCTGTACGACGTGGTGCGCGCGTCGACGTTCGCCACCGCGGTCGGCCTGGTGCATCAGGGCGCTATCGAAGACGCAGAGAGCGCGCGCCGCAAGGCGATCGCGACGGAGGGCGCACGGGCTGACAACTGGATTGGTCGGTTTCGCGATTGGATTCGCGAGGCCTTTGCGTAGCGAGCGTCGCAGGCGGCGAGGGCGCGGACGGGCTAGCCCCGATGTGACCCCACCGCGGCGACAACCTGGCGACGACCCATGCGTGGCGTCGCTGATAACGAGGCTGGGTCCGTGGAGCGGCCCACCACGATGCAGCGGACGAGGACGAGTTGTCCGCCGCATCGCGCGAACGAGGAAGGAGCAGGGTCATGTTCGAGTTCATTGAGGTCGGCAGCAGCACATCGATTGGTGCGCGCATCAAGGTCATCGGCGTCGGCGGTGGCGGCGGAAACGCCGTGAACAACATGGTCGAGGCCGAACTTGATCACGTTGAGTACATCGTCGCAAACACGGACTCTCAGGCGCTCGAGCGAAGCTTGGCGGCGACCTGCATCCAGATGGGGCTAGCGGTCACACGCGGGCTTGGTGCCGGCGCGAAACCGGAGATCGGCCACCGCGCCGCAGTTGAGGACGAGGCCGCTATCCGCGCCGCCGTGCAAGACGCTGACATGGTGTTTGTGACCGCTGGCATGGGCGGCGGCACCGGCACTGGCGCGGCGCCGGTGATCGCGCGGATCGCCCGGGAAGCCGGGGCGCTCACGGTCGCCGTCGTCACGCGCCCCTTCACTTTTGAAGGCCGCAGCCGCTCGCGCCGAGCTGAGACGGGCATCGCCGAGCTGGCCGAAGCGGTCGACACGTTGATCGTCATCCCGAACGACCGACTGCTCGAGCTGGCGGACGACAACACCAGCCTTACGGACGGCTTCAAGCTCGCGGACTCGGTCTTGCTCGACGCCGTCCGCGGTATCAGCGACATCATCCTGACGCCCGGCCTGATCAACGTCGACTTCGCGGACGTCGTCACCATCATGAAGGGTCGGGGCATGGCGCTCATGGGCACCGGCTCCGCGACCGGCCCAGACCGCGCTCGTGAGGCTGCAAAGCAGGCGATCAGCAGCCCCCTGCTGGAGGACGTGCACATCGAGGGCGCTACCGGCCTGCTCGTCAACATCACCGGCGGTCCGAACACGTCGCTGCGTGACGTCAACGCCGCGCTGAGTCTCATTCAGGACGCCGTGCACGACGACACCGACACGATCTTCGGCGCGGTCGTCGATCCGACGATGGGCGACGAGATTCGGATCACGGTCGTCGCGACCGGTTTTGACCGCGCGGCTAAGGTCCGAGAGGTGGAGCGCCAGGCTTGGCAGCATCGACTCGGCGACAACTCAGCGTCGCAGCCCGTCGCGACCCCAGCGGCGCTCGCCGTCGCCGAGCCTGTGCGGGTGCAAGTCCCGGTTTACGTCGGCGGCTACGAGGCAGAAGCTGGCGTCGATGCGGAGCAGCCGGCGATGCGTCCAGCGGCCTATCACAGCCGCCAGACCGCGCCGATCCCGCCGCGACCGATGAAGCCCAGGTTGGTGTAGGCGCCGT
>CALGHC010000911.1 GCA_937915965.1 uncultured Myxococcales bacterium | reverse complement strand
ATGTTGCTGTAGGAGACCCGGCCGGGCTTGCGCCGCACGGACTTGTCGCCGCCGCCTTCCGGCAGGCAGAGCAGCGCGGCGTCATCCGCATCCGCGGTCTGCACCTGCGCGGCGCCGACATGCAAGGCATCTCGTTGCGGCTCAAGAACCTGCAACACAGCGATCTCACCGGCGCCAACATGCACAACGCCCGCCTCAACAAGGTGGGCTTCGACTTTTCGGTCCTCGATGGCGTCGACTTCGAGGGCTCGATCCTAGAGAAGGTCGACCTGCGCCGAACGACGTCGGTCAAGGGGATTCGCTGGTTCGAGGTGATCTTCGACGGCGTCCAGCTTCCCGAGCTCGAGCGCATCGGCGAGCGCTGCGTCTACCACGGCGAGACCGACGACTCGGTGCCAGGCAAGACCTCGCAGGACAAGGCAGAGTTCGTCTATCGCAACCTCAAAGAGCAGTACAAGCTCAAGGGCGACCACGACACCTCCGGGCTCTTCTACGAGCTGGAGATGGACATGCGCCGCGTCACCGGTCACGCGACCGATCGCGCCTGGTTCACGGCACTGTGGTTGATGTGCGGCTATGGCGAGCGACCGCTGCGAGCGGTCTTCTTCTCGCTCGCGGTCGTTGTTGGCTACGCGCTCGCCTACATGCCCCTGCAGTTGATCGGCCCCAACGGCCCCGACCATCCGATCCACGGCGACTTTGCCGACGGTCTCTATTTCTCGATCGTGACGTTTGCGACCTTGGGCTACGGCGATATTCGGCCTGAGGGCCTGGCGAAGTGGCTCGCTGTCAGCGAGGCGTGCTTGGGCGCGTTCACCATCGCGCTCTTCGTCTTCGTGTTTTGTCGGCGTATGGTCCGATAGGGCCGCCAGCGGCGGCAACGAACGTGGAGGCGCAGCCGTGCCCGAGATCACCTTCGTTGGCACGGGCGAGGCCTTCGACCCCGACCTGCCCAACACCAGCGTGCTGTACCGAGGCGATCGAACGCTGCTGCTCGACTGCGGCTACAGCGTGCCCCAAGCGCTGTGGCGGATGACGCGCGACCCGGACCTGATCGACGCCATCTGGTCGAGTCACTCGCATGCCGACCACAGCTTTGGCATTCCCGCTTTGCTGCTGTGGATGCGGGTTGGCGGTCGGACGCGCCCCCTGACCGTCTTTGGCGGTCCCGGCGTCGGCAAGTGGCTCGCCAAGCTGCTCGACCTCGCCTACCCGGGCGGCTACGACCCGGCCCGCTGCTTCGCCATCGAGGCCGTCGAGGTCGGCACCGCCGCCCCGGTCGAGTTTGGCGACCTGCGCCTGCGCGCTGCGCGCTCGGACCACGGTGTTCGCAATCTTGCCTTGCGCATCGATGAGGGCGACTCCGCCTTCGCGTACAGCGGCGATGGCGCGCCCACCGAGGCGACCAGGGCGCTCTACGGTGGCGTCGGCGTCCTGGTTCACGAGTGCCACGCCGACCGCGACCCCTACGCCGGACATGGCGGCGCTGAGGCGGTGGTGGCGATGGCCGCGCAGCTCGGCGTCGCCACGCTCTGCGTGTTGCATGTCGCCGTCGACCAGAAGGCCGCGGTAGCAGCGCGGGTCGCCCAGAGCGAGCCAGGGGTGACCCTGCCAGCGCCCGGGGATCGCCTCGATCTCGGCCGCGGCTGTCGTTGACACCCCGGCGCTACCGCTCGTATCTTCGCGCGGTCGTCTCGAAGCAATCGCGATCCCAAACGCTGCCACTCGAGATCCACATTCCGGTGCGCGCCGATCCGCGGGCGCACGACCACGAGGAGACCCACAATGAACGCTTCGATTTTGCTGCCGTCCGCCTTCACCGCGCCGACCGGGGGGAATCGAGTCGCCCGAGCCGTCGTCGTTGGCCTCCTCACCTTCGGACTCGTGACCGCGCCGGTTGCCAACGCCCTGGCGCAGGGCAACTCGGCGGCGGCCGCTTTGATGGACGCCGAGCGTGACGCCGACGCGGACACCAGCGGGGTGATGTGGTTCGGCGCCGGCTGCCTGTTCGGGATCTTGGGTGTGGCCGCGGGCTACCTGATCACGCCGACGCCGCCGGCAGCGCGCGTTATCGGCAAGGCGCCCGAGTATGTGGCGGTGTACGTGCCGTCGTACCAGACCGCCGGCAAATCGATTCAGGGCAAGCTGGCCATCTACGGATGCCTGCTCGGATCCGTGGGCAGCACCATCATCTACGTGATGACGATGGCCGGAGCTGCCGCTTCGACCGTAAATTGAACATGTTCGGTGACGACGCTGGCATCGAGTTGGCCGCCGGCGCTTCGGCGGGCGGCCGCCGCGCGCGCACGGTGGCTTC
>CALGHC010000910.1 GCA_937915965.1 uncultured Myxococcales bacterium | reverse complement strand
CTAGGGTGTTCGGTCGTCTAGGGTGTTCGGTCGTCTAGGGTGTTCGGTCGTCTAGAAGGAGGCCGCCGGGGACATCCCCGCGGCTTCTGAATCGCCCGGAGGAGCGCGCTTGTGACCAACGCCACGCAACCGGTTGAAGACACGTAGATACAGCCCGCTTTTTGTGAATTCGCCATGACAAGCCAGGTCTGCGCGAGGTCCAATATCAGGCCCGGGAATCGCTCAGGCTCGCCGAGGGCCGAGTTCAGGATTTTTCGCGGTCAATACCTGCGTTCTACACCGCAGTGGCGCCCTCGAAACGGCGCCCTCGAAACGGCGCTCGCCCAGATGCCGGCGGCGACCTCCTCGACGGGGCCGACTCGCTCGAAGACAAGGCGGGGCGGCCTACGCCGCTTCGCGATGGTGGTAGTTCAGCAGCCCGCCGTGCCGTTGACGCCGTGCGACCTCGCCGCCGGCGCGCGCCGGTACCCGCTCCGTCTCGATCACCCGGTTGCCGAGCCCCTGGTGGGGGCGATCGACGTGGTCGTGCGCCGCATACTCCGTGATTGTCCGCCGCAGGTGTCCCTCGCCGAGCGGCACGATGTGATCGAGACACGCCGATTTGATGGAGAGGACATGGAGAGGACGAAGCGCTCCGCGTACGCGTTGAGGTCGAGCTCTGAGGAAGGTTGAGCTCTGAGGAAGGTTGAGCTCTCAGGATGGTCGGGCTCTCAGGATGGTCGGGCTCTCAGGATGGTCGAGCTCTGAACAAGGTCGGGCTCTGAGGAAGGTTGAGCTCTGAGGAAGGTGTTCCATGGCATGGCAAGCTCGCGCTCGGGTGCGGGATCGATGCCGTGGTCGTCGAGGATCCGCTTGGCGGTGCTGCGGCCGATCTCGTGGCCGAGGTGTCGCATGGGTCCCCTGAGCCTGGTGTAGCCCCAGCGCGGATTCTCGCGAGCCATCCGGACGATGAGCGCCGCGAGGTCCGCCCGGGTGCTGGGACGACCGGGCCGCCGAGGCGCCTGTACCACCTCCAGCCAGAGAGCCACGCGGAGGAGCTGCAGCGGGCGAGGGAGCTTGTCCATCGTGCGAGGTCGTGCCGTCAGCTGCGGTGCGACAAGCCGGGTCCGGCGGCGGCCAGATCGCCGTGCTGCGGGGTCGGCGCAGTTTTGGAACAGCACGCGGTCCGTCGCCGCCGCACCGGCGCAGCTACGGCTCGGCCGCGACATTCGCGCCGCCCACGAAGCCCCGGCAAGGCTGCCCGCGCAGCGACGGACACGCCGGCACCACCGCCCCAGCCGGCACCGCCACGCCGGCGAGACGCGGCAGGGCCACGCTGGACGGGTAATCGGGCGAGTGACCGACGTGGTAGTAGACCTCGTGGTCGTACTTCTGCAGGTCGAAACGCCAATCGACGCGGCTGTCTCCGGGGGTGTCGACGGCGATGCGAATGCGTGATCCCTGCCGAAATACGTGGCCGAAAGCGGCGATCGCGATTCGCACCGAATGCCACTCGCCAGGCACGAGCGGCTCGGACTTCGCCTGCAGCAGCGCGGGCTCGGGCCACAGCTCGGTGGCGGCAGCGGTCAGGCTACGGAAGCTCGCGCGCAGCCAGCCGCTTTGGACGTAGACCTCCTGGCCGTCGGCACGGACTTCGGTGAGGTTGACCTCGAGATCCGCGTCGGTGACATCGGCGGCGGGGCTGCGCAGCCACAGGTCAACGCTGCCGCTGCCGAGCATCACCTGGTCGGAGTCCAGCGGCGCCGAGGTGAACGCGACGACGTCGCCTGTAGCCGGCGCCTTCCAGTCGTATGCGGGCAGCGCGGTCCAAAGCTTGGAGCCCTTTGCGAGCACGCCGCGCTCGCCGGCGGTCGGGTCGAGTCGGAACGACGAGGCCGGCGTCCCGGCTCCCGGCAGATCGACGGCCAGCGAGCCGTCGGGCTGAAAATACAGGCGACTCGCCTCGGTCTGAGCCGGAGGCCAGCCGTCAAATGCCAACGAGAAGTTGCCCTGCGGGGTGCCCAGGGGCTCAGGCGCGCCGTTGCCAAAGAACGCGACCAGCTCCGGCTCTGCCTCCCACTTGGCGCGGGCCTCCTCGTACGAAGCGACGCCCTTCCAGCGGTCCGCTGGCATCTCCAACGAGACCCCGTAGATCTGGTTGGTCACCTGCGGCACGAGCAGAGCCAGGAAACCGCCGACGGCTGGCTTGCTGCGGGCGACGTAGATGTCGAGGAAGGCCTTCCACTCGACGAAGACCTGCGGTGCGAAGCCGTCGGGATGCACGCCGTTGTAGACCAAGAAACGACGACTTGGCGACGACGTGAAGCGGTTGAGGAGGGTGAAGAAGAAGGGCCCCGTCTGCTCGTCCTGCCAGGCGCCGCCGAGGAAGACCGGCACCTCGATCTCATGGGCAAACGCGCTCGGATCGAGGGGGGCGATGACCTCGGGACGGTAGTACGCCGTGTCCTTGGCCTGCTCGACGTTGTTGACGCGCTGGTCATGCAGTAGCTGGTTCTCCTCGCAGATCGTGTCGCCGGCGTCGACCCGCCCCTGCTCCCAACCTTGACCGTACGGCGCGGCGCGCTTGTAGACGTGCTCGATCCAGCTGAGCGCAAAGCCGTTGTTGAGGATGCCGCCGGGGACGAGG
>CALGHC010000909.1 GCA_937915965.1 uncultured Myxococcales bacterium | reverse complement strand
GCGCGGAAGCTGCCGGCCCAGTCGACGACCGCGCGCAGCTTGTCGGGCTCCTTGCCGCCGTACGCCGCCGCCCAGACCTTCTCGCCGGCCGCGTCGATCTCCACGGCCCAGCCGTCGAGATCGCCCGCGCCGTACGATGCCGACTCGCCGACCAGCAACATGCCGCCGTCGCGAACGGTCCCGCCGAGCACTCGGTCCGCGGCCGCCTCGCCGAAGGTCGTCTGCCACGCGATCGTGCCGGCTGCGTCGACCTTCAGCTGCCAGCCGTCCGGTTGGCCGTTGTCGGTTTTGGTGGTCCAGCCCGAGGCGATGGCGCCGCCGTCGGGCAGGGCGGCCAGGGTCTCGATGACATCGGCGGCGTCGGTGCCCGCGGTCGTGTCCCAGAGGCGAGGGGCGTTGAGGGAGGTGCAGGTGGTGTCGACGCAAGCGGCGGCGACGCAGGGCTTGCCGTCTTCGACGCAAGCGGCCTCGTGGGGCGCGAGCTGGCAGCCGGTGAGTTTGTCGCAGCCGGTGGTGGTGACGCAGGGGTCGCCGTCGATGCAGGTGGTTGGGGTCTTGGTGGCGCAGACGCCGGCGGATTGGCAGTCGACGTGGCCCCAGTAGTCGGTGCGGGCGATGAAGGCGTCGGTGCCGACGGTGCCGGCAGCGATGTATGCGCCAGATGGGCCGGCGATCAGCGCCTCCGGCAGGTCGGTCGCGGGCTCGAATTCAGTCGCGGCCAGCAGCGCGCCCGTAATGCCGAGCCGAAGCAGGACGGGCGATCCACCGACAGTCGGCAAGCTGAGCACGCCGAATTCGTTCGCCAAGGGCGCAAGGGCCCGCGGGACGCGCTTGGTTTGGTTTGGATATGAATGTTCCCACAGCAGCTCCCCGTTGGCATCGAAAGCCATGAGACCCGTTTTGATGTCCGTGCCTTGGCCGGCAATGGCGGCGGCGAGGTACGTGCCGTCGGCTTGGCGAAGGAGCAATCGAGCGACCCCCACGTCTGCGCCGCCCGGGCCCTTCAACTCGCGCGTCCAGACAACGTCGCTCCCGGGCCCGTAGCGCACCAGTCGCAGCCAGCCGGAGCGCACCTGTCCCGTCGGCCGCCACGGGTCGCTACCGTCCCACGTGCCGCCTGTTGTTCGCCCTCCCGCCGCGACGATCCCGTCTTCACCGTCGGGCGCCGCCGTCGAGAAGCCGGCCCAGTGCGCTTCCGAGGTCGCGTACCACAACACCTCCTCGGTTCCGATGCGCGCGACAAACTCACAATAGGGCCAGGACTTGCCGGTTAGCGCCGCCCGCCCCACCGCCATGAAGCCATTGTCGAGCGGCACGAGCGCCATAACGACCGCGTCGCCGTGCCCATCCGCCGCACCACCGAAAGCCAAGCTCCACGCCTCTGCACCGTCTGACTGCACGACTACGACCCAGGCGCGCGCGACGATGTTGCCCACCACGGTCGATGTCGTCCCCCCAAGCGCGAATTGCCCGTTCGGCAGCGCCCGGACCACGCCGAGCCGGTCCTTGCCCAACTCTTGATACGTCTTCGTCCACGCCACCTTGCCGTCTGCGTCGAGCCGCACCAGCAACCCGTCCGCGCCGCCGTCCTGCGCATCGCTGGTCTCGCCGACCGCCATCACGCCGCCGTCGGGCAGCGCGACGAGGTCACGCAGGATCTGCGTCCCAGCCCCGCCAATCGTCGTCTTCCACATCCCTGGGCATTTCTCGCAGTCCGGGTCGATGGCGCCGGCGACGCAACTGTCCGCCTCGCAGGCGTCGGGCTTGGTGCACGGGTCGCCGTCCTCGCAGGCGCCCGCCGTCGGCGTGTGGCCGCAACCGACCTGCGTTTCGCATGCATCCGCCGTGCAGACGTTTGCGTCGTCACAGGACTTCGGCCCGCCAGACTTGCAGCCGCCACCCTCGCAGGTGTCGCCTACCGTGCACGGGTCTTCGTCGTCACAAGGCGCGGTGCTCGCGATCTCCGTGCAGCCTTGCCCTTTGTCGCAACCATCGTCGGTGCACGGGTTGTTGTCTGCGCACAGCGCCGGGTCGCCTGGCTTGCAGCCGCCACCGGCGCACGCGTCGCCGATCGTGCACGCGTCGTCGTCCGTACACGTCGCCGCGTTGGCGAGGTGCGTGCAGC
>CALGHC010000908.1 GCA_937915965.1 uncultured Myxococcales bacterium | reverse complement strand
TCCCACGGCATGCCCCACGCCTCGGCGGCGTCGACGGCCGCCCCCAGCAGGCGCCTGGCCCGGCCGACCTCGCCGCGTCGGGCGGCGAGTCTGCCGCGCTGTAGGAGGGCGACAGGACGGACGATTGGCGCAAAGCGGGCCGTCGAACGCAGCGTGGCGACGGCCTCGGTGGCGGCTTCTCGCAGCGCCGCGCAGTCCTCGCCGCGGGTTTGGGCCCGGCGCCAGCACGCCAGGAAGACGATCGGCAGGCTGACCCTCGCAGGCGTGGCGGCGACGTTGAAGCGCCCGCCGGTGCCGATGAGGTCGCGGGCGGTCAGGGCGAGCTCGAGCGCGCGGACGTCGTCGCCGCGGTCGCTCTGCACGGCGGCTTCGACCGCGAGGAGGTTCGCCCGCATCATGTCGCCGGTTCGCTCGTCGACGTGGGTGCGCGCCTCGCGCAGCACCTCCAGCGCGTCATCCCAGAGGCCCTGCAGCAAGGCGAGCCAGGCCAAAGACAGCCGCGCCCACAGCTCGTTGCGCACATGGCCGTTGCGGCGCGCCACCGCGAGCAGCTCGCCGCCGCGGTCGCGCGCGCCGTTCATGTCGCCGGTGGCCCACAGCGTCACGGACAGCGGCAAAAGGACGTCGTCCGTGCTCTGTTGGTCGCGGATGGCGCGGGCGCGCTCCAACACGTCCCGGTAGAGGGACGTCGCCTCAGTCAACCGGCCCGACGCCAGCAAACCGTAGCCGCGCATGCTGTCGACGTAGAGGCTGGCCCCTGGCCCCGGCGAGCGGCTCGCCGCAGACGCCGCCGCGCTCAGCGCCCGCCGCGCCAGCGGGCGGAAACGCACCATCGTCAGCACATTGCCGAGCATCGCGAAGGCGGGAGCGACGGCCATGTCGCTGTCGCCACGGACCGCGAGCGTCGCCGCGACCACAACGCTGACCAGCGTGCGCAGCGGCGAGTTGAGGGTCAGATAGACCCAGCTCAACCGCTGCACGACGTCCGCTGCGGTCGCATGGCGCCGCGCTTCGTCCCCCTTCGCGCGCAACCAGCGCCTCGGTACCGCTGCCAGACCGAGAAGCCGCGCGCTGTGGACCACCAGCGCCCACCGCCAGGCCGCGACGTGGCGGGGCATCTCGACGTCGAGGGCCTGGGCCGCTGCGGTCAGCTGCACGCCCGCACCGACCGCGTCGCCGGTCCCTTCGAGGGCGTCGCCAAAGTCGCTGCTGACGGCCGCGCGCTGCCAGCGACTCAGACCGGACCAGAGGCGCTCGCCCTGGCTGTCGCCGATGGCGCGGCTGGTGATCAGGAGCTGGTGGGCCTCGCGCAGGGCGCCGATCGCCAAGGCGTCGTGCGCGGCTCGCAGTCCCCAGTGGAAAGCCTTGTCCGGCTCCTCGGCCAGGCGCCAGTGCCAGGCGAGCAGGCGGCTGCGATCCGGTGCGTCTGCCAGCGGTTCGAGGCGCTCGGCAGCACGGCGATGCAGCAGCTTGCGGCGATCGGCGGGGGTCAGCTCGTAGGCAACCTCGCGCAGCATGTCGTGGCAGAAGCGCAGGTCGCGCTCCGGCGTCTCTTCGAACACCTGCCGGTCGACGAGCTCTTGGACCGTCTCCATTCGTGTGCGCTCGGCGAGGCCCGCGACCACTCCAAGGCCGGCGTCTCGGAAGGTGCGGCCCATCACCGCGGCGGCCTGCGCGGCGCCGCGCGCGGTCGGCGATAGGTTGTTGAGGCGCAACTCGATGAGCTGGCGCAGGGTTGCCGGCAGGGCGGCCGGGCGCGGCCGGAACTCCCCTCCGCTGACGCGGGCGGTGGCACGGACGCCCACGTCGCCGGCCGGGGCGGCGGTCGTTGTCGTCGCCTTGACCCGCCAGCGGCCATCCTGATCGCGTCGCAGCATGCCCTCTGCGACGGCGGCGCGCAGGTACTCTGCGACGAAGAAGGGGTTGCCGCCACTGTTCTCAGCGACCAGCGCGAGCACAGCAGGGTCCGGCTCGTGGCGGCCCGTCATGTCGCCGACGATTCGGGCCACGTGATCTTCGCTGAGGCGCTCGAGCGCCAGGACCCGCTCGGCCGCCTTGTCGAGCAGTGCGCCGACCGCGCCGCGGGCGTTCTCGCTGCGGCAGGTGCATAGAATCAGCACGCCTCGATGGCTGTTCGGTTCCTCGACGAGCAAACGCAGGACCGCCAGCGTGACGTCGTCGGCCCACTGGATGTCGTCGAGGATCAGCAAGACCGGGTGTTCATTGGCGGTGGCAGCGAGCGTCGCCACCATCGCGCCGAGCAGGTGCTTGCGGCTGGTCTCGCTCGGGCCGGAGCTGCCGTCCAGCCCCGCCGAGCGACCGGGCAGGGTGGCGAGCGCCGGTTCGACCTCCGCGAGGGTGTGAAGATGGTCGCCGAAGAGGCGCTGGGTGAGGCTGGCCCCGCCCGCGCGGCAGCGGTCGGCGAGCGACCGCAGCAAGGGTCGAAACGGATGCAGGGGCGCACCGACCGTCCCCGACCCGTCGTCGTCACCGGCAGCCAACGGTCGGCACTCACCAGTGCGCACCTCGAACTCGCGCGCCACGGCGTCGGCGGCAAACTCCTTGGCGAGGCGGGTCTTGCCGGTCCCGCTGGGCGCGACGATGAAGACGCAGCTCCCCGGCCCGTCGCGCAGCTGCGCCAGCTCGGTGTGGAGGCGATCAAGCGTCTGCTCGCGTCCGTAGAAGCGCGGTCGATACAGGTAGGAGCGAACCCCGACAGCGGCGAGTCTCGCGCTGAGCGGCGCACCCAGCGCCGCGAGCACGGCGCCGAGGTCGCCCGCGTGGCCGGGGCGGTCGTGCGGCTCTTTGGCGAGCAGACGCAGCACCATCGTCTCGAGCGCTTCAGGGATACCGTCCACCCACTTCGAGGGCAGCGGCGGCGACTGGTGGAGGTGCTGGTGCCAGACAGGTGCGCTCGCCGTCTCAGTGAAGGGCGGCTCGCCGGTGAGGGCCTCAAAGAGCATGCATCCCAGGGCGTAGAGGTCGGTGCGTGCGTCGGTCGCGTGGTTGCGGATCTGCTCGGGCGCCATGTAGGCGTGGGTGCCGGCGGCGCCGCTGTCGATCTCAAGGACCTCGCGCCCCGACGGCGTCGCGAACGCCCGCGTCACCCCAAAGTCGACCAGCACCGGTTGCAAGCCGTCGACCAGGACGATGTTCTCGGGCTTGAGGTCGCGGTGCACCGTGCCCTCGCCGTGCAGGTAGGCGAGGGTCTGGCACAGCTGCCGGTAGATCGCGCAGACGTCGGCGAGCCTGCCGCCAGCGACCAGCGGTCGGGCGCGTCGGTTGAGGCCGCCATCCGCGACGTCATCTGTGCCGACATCGCCCGCGTCGTCGCCCGCCTCGTCGCCCGCGTCGTCGCCCGCGTCGTCGCCCGCGTCGTCGTCGTCGTCGTTGCCGTTGCCGTCGTCGTCATCGAGGCCGCGGCTCGATCTGCCGCGCACCGGCGTGTCGCAGGTCGATGCCCACAGGTCGCGCATCCAGGCGTGTTCGTCGTCGTCGTCCGGCGCCGGCGCCTCGTCCTTTCGCCACAGCCCGCGCGTGAAGGTCCGCATCGGCGTGCCGCGCAAGAGCTCCATCGCGTACCACGGTACTCCCGCCTCGACGCCCGCGCCCAGCAGACGAACGACGCCAGGATGCGCAAGCCGGGTGAGGGTGTGGATCTCGCGCCGCAAGCTGTCGATGTGGGCAGGCCGGCTGGTCGAGACGGTCTTGACCGCGACCGAGTGGCCGGTGGTCTCGTCGAGCGCGTGATAGATCAACCCCATTCCGCCCTGCGCGAGCAGATCGACGATGACATACGGGCCGAACCGATCGGGCAGGTCCATGCGGGCAGTTCCACGATCGGGCAGCTCGATGGCTGCCAGCTGGCGCGCGGGTTGGCGCGGATGTCCCCATCAAGGCGCGCGCTTGTCCTCTTCGTCAAGTTTCGCTTGTCCCCGGCCCGCTACGGCACAAGGACGATCAAGGTCCGCCGCAGGTAGCCGAGGTTGGCGGCGCCAAAGCCGGGCGTGCCGGTGAGCGCGTCGGTCAAAGAGAAGCTGCTGCCCGGCTGCATCAGGTTGAAACCCGCTGTGTCGATATGGGCGTCGTCGACGGCGACCTCGATCCAGGGCGCGGGCGCGATGCCGGCGAGCAGGCCGTACGGGGGCAGCCCCGGTTGGACCAGGCCGAGCGAGTGGCCCATCTCGTGGGCGGTCACCGCTGCGACCGCCAGGCCGTAGAATTTCAGGATGAAGGCGAACTCGAGCGCCCTGGCCTTGTGGTCGCCAGCGGGCAGGGCCTGCGGGTCCAGGTTCGGGTCGAGCAGGTCGAGATCGCCGGGCATCGACCCAAAGGGCTTGCCGCCAGCCGCCGGTGCGTAGCTCGACACCAGGGCGGCGGTCAGCGGGTTGGCCATTACAAATCGAACGAAGCTGGTCGTGAAGATGCCGAGCCACGGCTTGGTGTCGTCGTTCGCCACGGTGTTGTGCCAGTCGATCTCGGCGCGCCCAAAGAAGGTCTTGCCGTCGGGGCCCGGGTCGGGGTCGTCGCCGCCCACTGCGATCCGCGACCAACCAGCGGCCGTCTGGCTTGCCGCGCTCGGCAAACCGGCGTCGCCGTCGAAGTGCAGCTGAATGCGCACCGAGTCAGGTCCAAGCGCGCCGCTGTCGGGGTCGAGCAAGAAGAAGCCGTGCAGCTGTTCGCGGATCCTGGCGCGCAACACGCTACGCAGCCCGCTGCGCCAGACCGGATCGTCGGCGTACAGCCCCAACGCCTCAAGCGCGTTGTCGAAGTCCGCGACACCGTCGGGTTCGTCGATCGTCGTGACGGCAAAGACCTCGTCCTCGCCGTCCCAGAGGACCTCGATCCGGCCCAGGTCGCGGCCGAAATCGAGGAGCCAGTGGTCGACCTCGTCGAACGGGTCGATGGCCGGCGTGCGCTCCGCCACCTCGACCAGCAGCGGCACATCGCTGACCCCTGCGACAGCGCCGACGAGGCTGAACAGGCCCAGGCCGCCGGCGAGCGGCT
>CALGHC010000907.1 GCA_937915965.1 uncultured Myxococcales bacterium | reverse complement strand
CTTGTCGCCCTTGTCGCCCTTGTCGCCCGTGTCGCCCTTGTCGCCCTTGTCGCCCTTGTCGCCCAGGTCTCCCTTGTCGCCCAGGTCTCCCTTGTCGCCATCTTCGCCCTGCAGTCCCTGTTCGCCCTTCTCTCCCTTGTCGCCTTTCTCGCCTTTCTCGCCCTGCAGTCCCTGCAGGCCCTGCAATCCCTGGTCGCCGAGGTCTCCCTTGTCGCCTTTTTCGCCCTGCAGGCCCTCTTCACCGGGGTCTCCCTTGTCGCCCTGCAGGCCCTTGTCGCCGGGTTCCCCCTTTTCGCCCGGGTCCCCCTTGTCCCCCTGGGTGACCGTGCCGGACTCCCCCTGGGCACCGGGGACCCCCTGCGGGCCCACCGCGCTCTCGCATGCGGTGTGGAGGAGGAAGACCAGCGCCGCTACCCACGGCATCCCAAGCTGCTTGATTCGCATGACCGACTACCCCTTCCTGTTGTGCCTTCCGTTGCGCCTGCCTGTTGCGCCTTCCCGTTGCGCCCTGGCGCCCTGCCACTCTGCCGCTTCGCAGCTCCGATCTGGCGGCCGACCCCGGGCGCCGCTGGCTGTGCCCCCACCGGCGCCTGCGCGTCAGCTGCGCTGGGCGGTAGGCAACGCGGAGCGGGCGTGTGGCCCGACGCAGCTCTCTGACGCAGATGTGGCCCTCAGGTCGACGGTCTGCGCGGCAGGTCCTTGCTACCGGAGTTTAGCACGTTGAACTCTGTTGTCAGCCGCGGACTCGCTGTCGATTGGTCACCAGTCGTGGTCCCGACCGAGGTCTGCCTGACAGCCGCCGCGCGGCGACCGCGGTGGAGGGCGCGTCGACGTTCGCTACCGCGGACGCGGCGTCTTCGCGGTCTGAGAGCGACGGAGCGGTTCGCCGAAGAACAGCGCAGGTCGGACGGTGGCCGCGTTCGCATCCGCAAAGTCGGCGAAGGCCGCGGAGTCCGCCCTGTCCTCGCCTACGGCAGATGCGCCGCGGCCCACGCCTCGATCTCGGCGAGGGGGCTGAACATCGAGTCGGGGGCCAGCGCGATGGTGCCGTCTGCGTCGATCAGCGTCACGCCTGTCGGTAGGGTGCCGTAGGTGCCCCAGATCGGGTTGGCCTTGCCGGCCTCAACCTCGTCGATCAGCACGACCTGGCCCATGGTGTGATCCAGGATCAGCGCGCGAGCGGCGCGCTGCTGCCAGGTCGTCGTTTGCGTGTAGGGGTACTGGTCATCGGGCGATGGCCAGCCGAACCAGGGCGACGCGTCCGGAGCGAGCGGGTGGGCCTCGACCGTGTAGACCAGCAAGACCAGCATCTTGCCGTCGAATTCGGCCGCGATCGCGTCGAGATCGGCGTCGATGGGCGCGGGCACATCGTTCTCCGCCAGGGCGCCACCGTTCGTACGGGCGCCGATGTCGCCGGGGTCCGTCGCGTCTGATTCGTCTGGTTCGTCGGATTCGTCCGGCTCGGAGCCGGCGTCGGCCGTGTCTGCCGCGGCGGCATCTTGCGTGATCGACGGAGCGCGAGCCGTCGTCTGGTCGCAACCCGCCATCCCCGCCGGCCCCGCGAGGCAAGCGATCCACACGAGCGTCGAGAGGAACGCGACGGAGTGATCCCGCGCCGGCAGCCGATCAAATTGCGGCAGTAGTTTCAGGGACATACTCCACGTGCGTAGCCAGCGCGCCGGTCGGAGAGAACGCAAGAGACTGCTATCTTTTCAGGGGGGAGGAGGCGCGCGCGGACGTTCGGATTGGCCAGTCGACGCGACCGGTCTTGATATGCCCATTGCCAGATGTTCTTATCTAGTTTGGAGCCGTATTGGCGCCGGCAAGTCTATGATATTGAGGTTTTTCTTGCCAATTCGGCGTCGGAGCGGCGGGCCGCCGCCGGCTGCGTCGACTTCTGCGCCACGACGATATGGCGGTGCTGCAACTCCATCGTGCTGTAGAAGCGGTTCTCCTCGGCGAAGAGGATGCCAAGCGCGTTGTCGGCGCATAGACGCTGCAGGGTCTGGCGCTCGGTCAAGCTCGTACAAATGAACAAGAGGATCCCGCCTGGCGCCGACGCTTGAGCCAACTTGGTGAACATGCCATCGAAGCCTCCCGGGCTGCCCAGCGGCGGCTTGGCGACGAGGATGAGGTCGAACGGGTCGACGAACGGCAGGTCAGCATCGCCCAGGTCGAGGCAGACGAAGCGGTCCGTGTTGGGCGTCACCTTCGCGTCAAAGAGGTCGACGGTCGCGAGGGGACAGGCCCGCTTGAGCGCGGCGAGGTTCTTCGCCGGGTAGCCGCAGAAGGCGTCGAGGACGCGGGTCGCGCTTGGGCCGACCGCCGTCTGCAGATACCCACCAAGAACGTTCGCCATGTAGGCCTGGTAGTCGCGCTCTTCGTCTGGCGGAATGACGCGGACGGGGCGCAGGCTGTCTTCCCAGGCGGAACCCAGGTAGTCGGCCGGCAGCCCGGGACAGCAAACGACGCTCAAGCACTCGCCGCAGGCGGCGGGCCGGCTGAATGCGGCCGGTGGATCCGCCGCCGACCAAGCGTCGAGGTCATCGGGCGAATCGGCGCCTCCCCGCGCGCGTTGCCGGCCACCGTGGCCGCCTTCGCGAGCCGTCCAGGCCCGGCGACTCTCGGTCGCACAGGCGACGTGCTTGCGGTGCCGCGGTTCGAGCATGCACCGCGGCACGTGGGTCACGGCAATCGAGACGCCGTCGGGGCAGCTGTCGATCAGATCGCGGAGCGCGGCGGTGGCCAGCTCGCTGCGCGCAGCGGTGGTCGTTTCTCTGCGCGCAGCGGTGGCCACATCTGTGTCTGGCAGGTCGCGAACGCGACGGGCATCGGCGCCATCGCGGTGCCGCCGGGGCGCCAGCGAGACCTGGAAGGACCTGGCTCCCTCGGCGGCGAGGCGGCGTACCACCAAGTCGAAGTGCGCGTCGGTGGCCTTGATGAGGCCCTCTTCGACGCAAACCTCCAGGCCGCAGGACACCGCGTTGTGGATCGCCGTCCTCAGCTGTTGGACCGAGCCGCCCGCTTTGATCGGGCGCTCGGTGTCGTCCGCTTGCCGCTCCTCTTCAGGTCTGCCGGGGGTCACGAAAGGCTTCACGTTGTCTGGTCCTTTCGGGCCACCACCCGCCACCCGTGCGGCCACCAGATTCCAGCGTACGGCGACGCGCGCCCTAGCACCAGCGGCGGCGACCGCGACGACAGGCCCGCACAGTGGTAAGTGACGCTCTTGGGGCCCGCCGGTGTTCGATCAACCAGGGCCGTGCGTCGGGCGAGCGAGCGCGACGCGCATCGGAGTCATCCAGATGAAGCACCAACGAATCGCGTCTCTTGTCGTCTTGACTCTCGGCTCGACCCTCGCCATCGCCGCCTGCGGCAGTGACGTGGTCGAGGATCCCAAGCTGGAGACCGTCTCGGCCGCCTGCGCGCAGGTCGCCGGCGCTCGTTGCAAAGCGTCGTGGGGCTGCTGCCAGACCAACGCCATGGCCCACGCCGACGAGGCGGCGTGCCGCGTAGCGCTGACGACCCAGTGCGAGGCCGCGGCATCGACGCACCTGACCGATATCGAGGCGGGCAGGGTGATCGTCTCGCCGAGCCGCACCGCCGCCTGCGTGGCCGCCATCGCCGCCGCGGCCGCGGCTTGCCAGACGCCGGACGCGG
>CALGHC010000906.1 GCA_937915965.1 uncultured Myxococcales bacterium | reverse complement strand
ATCATGGCGCCCGGCGTCGGCATCTACTCGACCGCCATGGGCGGTGGCTACACCACAATGAGCGGCACGAGCATGGCCTGCCCGCACGTCGCTGGCGCCGCCGCGTTGATTATGGCCGATCACCCGACCTGGACCCCGGCCGACGTGCGCGCCGAGCTGCTGGCGACCGCCAAGCCGACCGACTTCGTCACCGACGACCCGGATGGCATCCACGAGCCGCTGCTGAACGTCGGCGCCGCGCCCGTTGGCCACGACCTGGCTGCCACTGCCGTCAGCGCCCAGGCCTCTGCAGCCCCCGGCGAGCTGGTCGTCGTGACGGTCGATATCGCCAACCAGGGCACCTTCGACGACACCGCCGTCGTCACGCTCACCGACCTGACCGACGGCGTCGTCATTGGCACCGCGTCGGCGGCGATCACCGCAGGCGGCAGCCTCGCTTTCCCCTTTGTGTGGGACACCGCGTCCGCCTCGATCAATAACCACACCCTCGCCGCCGAGGTCGCTGCCGTCGCCGGCGAGACCGACCTGAGCGACAACAGCGCCAGCACCGCGATCGTGTTGCAGGTCGCCGTCCATGACGTCGCGGTCAACTCCGTTGCGGTCGCCGATCCCGTCGTCGCCGGCTCGACCGCCAGCGTCAGCGTCGCTGTCGCCAACATCGGCACCTACAACGAGACGGTCGCCGTGACACTCAGCGACGCCAACGGCGTGGTCGCCACCCAGAGCCCGACGATCGCAGCCGGCGGCAGCGCGGTGGTCACCTTCAACTGGAACACGGCGGGGCTCGCGCTGGGCAGCCAGGCGCTCACGGCGACCGCAGCCGTGGCGATCGACGCCAACACGCTCAACAACAGCGCGACCGCGACCACCACCCTCATCGAGGTCAGCGCGCTCGTGGTCACCGTCTCGACCGACAAGGCGAGCTACAAGAGCGGCCAGTACGCGACCATCACCGCGCACGTGACCGACGGCAGCGCACCCGTCGCCAGCGCCAGTGTCGCGATAACCATCGCGACGCCGAACGGCAAGCTCTACAGTGGCAGCGCCCTGAGCGGCGCCAGCGGCGACGCGGTCTTCAGCTTCCGGACCAACGGCAAGAAGGACGGCTACGGCACCTACACGGCCACCGCCGACGCCAGCAAGAGCGGCTACGACGCCGGCTCGGTCAGCGCGACCTTCGCGGTCACCAAGTAGTTCGCGCGTCCGTAAGGGCCGCCTGAGACACACGCAGGTCTGTCGAGGCACGCGCCAGCAGGGTAGAAGCCGGGCCAGCCTGGGGGAAGCGAGAACGCGTCCCTCAGCCGTGGCCGGCTCGCCTCGCTGGCGCGTCGCCGTTTTGTGGGACCTCGACCCGCTTGATGCCGGCCTTGTCGAAGACGACGCGGACGCGCTCGAGCTGAGGCGGCTTGTCGCTGTCGAGGGCAGTGAGCACGAAGACGAGGTTGAGGTGGTGCACCTTGGGTAGCATCAACGAGACGACGCGGTCCTCGTCGGCGAGGTAGCGCGAGGTCGGCTTGAGCGGGTTGTCGGCGCGAGCGAGGAAAGGCGTGATGTCGAAACGGATGATGTCGTTGATGTCATGGAGGCGGCGGTGGTGGTCGCCGATGATCTCCGAGCGCAGCTTGATCTGTTTGCGGTAGTGCAGAACCAGCTCGGCCTTGGTGCGGATCTCCAGGCTGCCGTCGGCGCCGGCGTGGCGCAACTTCCAGACGTCAGGCGGAACACGGCCCGCCGTCAACCAGGTGACCGTCTCGCGACAGCGTCCGATCGCGACGTCGGTGCTCGGGTCGCGGATGTCGACCGCGTAGTCGGCGATCCACGGTGCGAGCTTGCCGGCGAGGTAGTGCTTGAGCCACTCCTTGATGCGGTCCTTGACGACGTAGCTGGCCACCAGGGCGACGACAAATGGCAGCGTGTTGACGCCATAGCGGGCCTGGGCGACGAGGGCGGCGCCGGTCGCCACCAGCATCGCCAGCGCAGCGGTCGAGGCGGCGGCCAGGCCAGCCGCCTTGTCGCTCTCGGATTGCCGGCGGATCTTGAGGAAGAGCACCGACATCACAACCTTCTTCAAGAAGCTGCGGCGGTAGATGAAGTGCTCGTTGTCGCCCTCGTCGTGGAGGACCGCGGCGTAGCCGTTGTCGCGGCGGTGCTGTCGTTCCGCCAGGATGCGCGCCGCCATCGCGGCTCGTGCCTGACCAAATCCGCCCTCCAGAGACGTCTCAAGGTCGATCTGGGCGATGAGGACGGTGAGCTGAATCTCGGCGTTGACGCTGACGTACTCGTCGGTCAGGTCGATGACCTCAAGCAGCCGGACCGACCAGCCGTCGGCGTGGGCACGCGTGCGCAGCTTGCGCAGACGATCGATGACGCGATCGATCTCGTCGACGAGCAGCTCGCAGACATCGGACACGTCGGCCGGACGGAGAACCTCGAAGCGTCTCGAGCCGCCTGGCGCGAGAACTTCGCCTCCGCCTGCCTCGTGGCCAGCAAACGCGGCCCGGATCTGATGCACCCGGTCGCGCAGGTTGCTGCGGACCAGGCAACCCAAGAGCAGCAGCTCGTGCTCGAGCTTGTCAGCGAGGGCGACGTCGACGAGCGCCCCATCACCAAGAGCGCCGGCGTCATGGGCCTCGGTCGGAGCGCCGGCGAGGCGTTCGATCCGCGCGAAGGGCGACAGCTCGCTTTGCGGGTCGAGCAGGTGGTCAAGGCTCATCTCCGGCGTCTTGAAGCGAATGTAGGCTTGCATGTCCGCGTAGAATTGGTCGCGGCTATAGGACTGCGGTCCGACACCGAGGCTGTAGGGGACAAAGAAGAAGGTGTCGATCCGGTAGCGGTTGTTCCGTCGCGTCGCGTCGATCGCGTAGTCGAGCTTGACCTCGAACTGGTGGATGTCGTGTACACCGACCCGGCTATCTATGACGTCTTCGGTTCCGAGATCGATCACGAGGACGCTCCATTGTGGGTGCGCTGTCCTGACGCAGCGGCGCGGCACCGGCCAGCGGCGCGAGAGCATGCCAGGGCCGCGGCGTGGGGTCCATTTTGCAGGCATCGGGGCCCGGCCGAATCTTGAGATCCCTCCCTATTCGGTCGATGATGGCGTGCCAATGGCGCCCACCATCGGACGGCCGATGGCGCCCACCGTCGGACGAACGGCGTTTCGGCGCACCACCACGCCCTCTGCCACCTTTGTCACGGAGTCCGGATGGTCGCGCGGCGCGATGCGACAGAGCGCTTCCCCGGCCGTCCTTGGCTGCTCTTGGGTTGCATCGGCCTGATCTTTGGGTTCGCCTCGGTGCCCCTGCAGTGGCTCGCCCCGGCGATGATCATTGACGACGCCCTGTACTATCCGCGGGTCGCAGCCCACCTCGTCGCTGGCCACGGTCTGACGTACGACATGCAGACCATCACCAATGGCCTGCACCCGCTCTGGGGCGTCCTGTTGATCCCGGCGGCCTGGCTCTCGGGCGGCGACCACCTGTTGCTCCTGCGCGTCGCGATGTGGCTGTGCGCCGGTTTCGCAGCCGTCGCGGCTGTCTCGGTGCACGTTATCGGCAGGCGGCTGGGCTGGCGGCCCCTGGGTACCGGCGTCGCCGTGGCGGCGCTGGTGATCCCACGCGCAGATCTGTGGCTTGGCCTGCTTGAGTCGGCGCTCTCGTTGGGCTTGCTGGCCACCCTGCTGGCCTGCGCGATCCGCTACGACTGGCTGACGACCCGCTCACGCGTGCACCTCGTCGCGTTTGGCGCCTTGGTGGCTGCGACCTTCCTCGCGCGCTTGGACTTCGTCTTCGTCCTCGCAGCCCTGGGTGCGGCGACGCTGTGGCGACGGTGGCGGGCGGGCCATCGCCCGGCGTGGATCTGCGCAGACCTGGGCGTCGTCGCAGGTGTCGCGGTGCTGCCGGTGGTCCCTTATCTGGTCGCCAATCGGCGCTTCTTTGGCAGCATCGTGCCGGTCTCGGGTCAGCTCAAGCACGCCGGCCTGGCCAGCTTCGACGCCTTCGCGCGCGCGGCGCTCTTTCCCGTCGAGGCCGTCGCGGCACGCCTGAACCTGCCGGTCGCCGTCGTCGTGGTCGGCGGCCTGGTCGTCGTCACAGCGGCCGTCGTGACCCTGCGTCGCCGACCGGTCCTGGTCGCCGGTCGACCTCGTTTGGATCAGGGCGGCGTCATCGCAGCCCTGCTGGCGGGCACAGCTCTTCGCTGGCTCTACCTGCGGCTCTTCATGACCGCCGAGGCCGGCTACACGCCGTGGTACTGGGTGCCGGAGTACCTGTGCGCGGCCCTCGTCCTGGGCTGGACCGCCGCCCACCTGCAAGTGCGCTTCCAGGGGCTGGTCACGCCGTCGCCACGCAGACAGCTGCTGGCGGCGGTCCTGGTCGTGGGCGTGGGCGCCACTCTCGTCTACCGCGACGGCGAGACAGACCGAGAGAGAAACCAGCCAGCCTTCGACAACGCGCTGTGGGCCCGCGCGCACCTGCCAGCCGACAAGCTCTTCGCGATGTTCGATTCGGGCAGGTTCAGCTACTTCGCCCAGCGCAACACCATCGCCCTCAACGGCCTGATTGGCGACGAAGCGCTGATGGAGTTGGCCCGGGCCGGCGACCACGCGGCGATGTTGGCGCGATTCCAGGTCGACTATCTCGTCGCCCATGTGCCCGCAGGCGCGGCGATCCCGCCGGCCGCGGTGGTGCACGAAGAAGCCGGCCGTGCGCCTGGGACGGGCGGAGCGCGACACCGGCTGATGATCCTGGATCGGCGGGTGTTCGGCGGGTTCATGCGCTGAGTGCGCTGGCAGCGGCCCGGCCCATCCTGTCCCGCGTTCGTCTCGCAGGTGTCTCACGCTGTCCCGCGGGCGGGTCGGGACACGCGGCGCCAGCTGCCCCGCGCTTCGCCACTTCCGTCCTGTTAACATCGGCATATCCCGACTGTCGCCGCCACGGCCCAGAACCTGCAACAACAAACGCAGCGGCCACATGGTCGCCTCGCGCATCGGCGAACGCGGGCACAGGTCGCGGTCGTGCGTGGGACAGCCAGAGAGGCCCACCCGGGACGTTCTCAATCAACTGGTCTCAATCAAGCTGGAGGAAACAGTGGAAAGCTACATCAACACCGCGCTCACGTTCGGTATCCAAATCGGCACCAAAATCATCGGCGCGATCCTGCTGTGGGTCATCGGCCGCTGGCTGATCGGCAAGGTCGGCATCTTGGTCTCCCGCGGCCTCGATAGACAGCGGGTCGATCCGACGCTGGTGCGCTACGCCGGCTCTGCCCTTGGCATCCTGCTCAACGTCATCCTGGTCATCGCCGTGCTGGGTGTCTTCGGCGTCGAGACCACGACCTTCGCAGGCATCTTGGCGGCGGCGGGTATCGCGATCGGCATGGCCTGGTCGGGTCTGCTCGCCAACCTCGCTGCCGGCGTCTTCATGGTGATCTTGCGGCCCTTCAAGGTCGGCGAGTTCGTCACCATCGGCGGCATCACCGGCACGGTCCGCGAGATCGGCATGTTCGTCATCACCCTCGACACGCCCGACAACGTGCGCACGTTCGTCGGCAACAACAAGGTCTTCGGCGGTGACATCCAGAACTACTCGGCCAACGAGTTCCGACGCGTCGACCTGCAGGCCCAGCTCGCCCATGGTGCCGATCACCGCTCAGCCATCGCGCTGCTGCGCATGAAGCTCGCGACGATCCCCAACGTGATCAGCGACCCGGCTCCAGACGTCGAGATCCTCAACTTCACCCTGGCAGGCCCCGTGCTGGCCGTGCGGCCGTACTGCCACACCGATCACTACTGGCAGGTCTACTTCGAGGCCACGCGCATCATCCGCGAAGAGCTCAGCACACTCGAGTTGCCCGTGCCCCAGCAGCACTTCCTGATGAACCAGGCGGGCTGATCCAGGTCGCCACAGTTTGCCCCCCCCCGGGTGTTGTCGGCGTTGCAGCCGCCCTTTGGCTGCAACGCCGACCCCTGTTTGGCGGCGGCTCCTGTACCGGTCGAACGGGCCCTCGCGTGTCGCTACTTGCCGAACAGCACCACCTCGTCGACAAACCAGCCAGCGAGGTTGTTGGTCTGGCCGTCGCGCGAGTTGAAGCGGAACCGCAAGCGGAATTCCTTGCCGGCAAACGACGACAGGTCGACCGTCACCTTGGTCCATGCGGCCATCGGTGCCTTGGGCGCCTGCCAGGTGTGTGTCGACTGCGAGTTGCAGATGTCGCCGTTGATGCTCCAGCAACTGCCGGTTCCGCTGCAGCAGCCTTGGAAGTTGTTTGTCGAGGCCTGGACGAGGGCGAGATCGAAGTTCGCGCCTTGACCGACGGGAGGCTCGACGGCCATGTACGACCAATACGTCAGCGTCAAGGTCGCAAAGTCGGTCGCGTCGATCTCCTCGGCCCAGGCCGCGTCCCCCGACGAGCTGTTTGAACTGGTGCAGCCGTTGTTCGCACAGTAGTTCGTGCCGTTGTTGAAGTTCAGCGTGCACGCGCCGGCGTGGGGTTTGACGGCCGCAGGCGTGGCATCAAAGGCCCAACGGACGTTGTTGGAGTCGTGGCTGCTCAGCTTCCAACCCTTCTCTTCGCATTCCATCGCGGCGTCGATAATCGGGTTGCAAGCCGCGGCCTCCTTGCAGACCGCGTCGTCGCAGTCGGTTGCGCCGTTGCCGTCGTTGTCGAAGCCGTCGCCGCACTGCTCGTCGCCGAGCTTCAAGTCGACGAAGACGTTGTCGACGAACCAGCCCTTGCCCTTGTTGCCCTGGTTGGTCGGCGCACCGAGCGAGAAGACCAGGCGGAAGTTGTGGCCGGCTGCCTTGGGCAGGTCGACGGAGATCTTGCGCCACACACCCTGGCAGGGCCCACCGCAAGCGCTGGTCGACTTGGACAGATCGAAGGAGCCCAGCTCGCTGTCGTCGTCGGCGTCGATGAGGGTGACGCGCGGCAGGTCCGAGGTAGTGCTGCCAAAGCCAGTGCCACCGGGCTGCGGGCCGTCGAGGTTGTACCAGGTGTCGAACTCGAGGGTCGGCACACCCTTGCCGGCGCTGGCGTCAATGACGGGCGAGGTCGCTTTGCCGGCGGGCAGCTTGCAACCGTTGTTCGAGGTCGCGTGACAGTAGTCGGTGCCGTCGTTGTAGTTCAGCGTGCAGCCGTACTTGTCCTGGTCAGGGATCGTCGGTGACTGGTCCACTCCCCAGGCCGGGTCGAACCCGTCGATCTTGTCGAGCTTCCAGCCCGCACCGCCGCCATCGCAGTCAAAGGACGCGTCGATCAGGCCGCACTTGCCCTCGGTTCCGACGCACTTGCCGGCCACACAGGCGCTCTTGGTGGTGCATGCCAGGCCGTCGTCGCAGACGGTCGCGTCGGCCAGCGGAGGGGCGACGCATTCTCCAGTCTGGTCGTCGCAGGCGTCCTTGGTGCACGGGTTGCCGTCGTCGCAGACCACGGCCGCGCCGACCTTGCAGGTCTTGTCGGCGCAGGCTTCGCCGGTCGTGCACGCCAGACCATCATCGCAGGGCAGCGTATTGGCCGCGTGCACACACTCGCCGGAGTCGGGGTCGCAGCTGTCGGCCGTGCAGGCGTTGCCGTCGTCGCATCCGGCGAGCTTGGACTGACCAGCGCAGCCACCAGCGTTGTCACACACGTCGTCGCTGGTGCATTTGTCGCCGTCGTCGCAGGGCTGGGGCTGCTTGAAGACGACCGGATCGTGCTTGCAGATGCCGGTGGCGCCGTCGCAGCTGTCGGCCGTGCACGGGCTGGCGTCGTCGCAGTCCTTCGGGTTGGCGCCGACGCACTTGCCGGCGCTGCATTGATCGCTCTGGGTGCACTTGTCGCCGTCATCGCACGGCGCGTCGGTGCCGGTCCAGGCGCAGTCGGCAGTCTTGGGATCGCACTTGTCGATCGTGCAAGGCTTGTCGTCGTCGCAGATGCCGCTGTCCTTGCCCGCGCAGATGCCGTCCTTGCAGACGTCGTTGGTGGTGCAAGCGTCGTCGTCGTCGCAAGCCGCGGTGTTGACCGCGTGGCTGCAGCCCGCCTGCGGGTCGCAGCTGTCGATCGTGCACTTGTTGCCGTCGTCGCACTCCTTGGCGACGTCGATCGGCGTGCCCGCGCCGCACTTGCCCTTCTCGCAGGTCTCACCGGCCGTGCAGGCGTCGCCGTCCTCGCAGGGCGCGACGTTCGCGGCCCACACGCAGCCACCGGTCGCCGGATTGCAGCTGTCGTCGGTACATGGGTTGTCGTCGACGCAGTCCTTGAGGATGACGCCCGGGCTGCACGCGCCGCCCTTGCAGACCGAGACCGCCTGGCACGCCGAGGCGTCGGCGCAGACGGCGGCGTCTGCGAGGGCGTTGAAGACGCAGCCAGTCTGATCGTCGCACGCGTCCGTGGTGCAGGAGTTGCCGTCATCGCAGCCCTTTTCGCCGGCTGGCGCGCAGACTCCGGCCTCGCACGCGCCCTTGGAGCAAGCGCTACCGGTCACACACGCGCCGGCTTTCGGCGTGTGGCTACAACCGGTCGAGGCGGCGCAGGGGTCGGCGGTGCACGCGTTGCCGTCGTCGCAGTCGGTGGCTTCGCCGCCCCCGCAGACGCCATCGATGCATACGGTCGCGGTCGTGCATGCGTTGCCGTCGTCACAAGCGGCGCCGTTGTCGGCCGGTTTGGCGAAGCAGACGCCGTCATCGCATGCGGCGACCTCGCAGATGGCGAGGTCCGTGGTGCCGTCGCAGTCGCTGTCAACGACGCACTGCGGTGCGATGACATCGTCGCCAGCGCCGGCGTCGTCGCCCGTGCCGGCGTCGTCGCCCGTGCCGGCGTCGTCGC
>CALGHC010000905.1 GCA_937915965.1 uncultured Myxococcales bacterium | reverse complement strand
GAAGGTCAGCTCCCAGTCCAAGATGCCGTTGCCCAGACCGTCGTAGCCCACCAGCAGCGCTGCATCGCGTTTCTCGGCGAGGAAGCGCTTGCGACCGACGACCCAGGCGCCGCCACCGGGACGGGCGACGGCCGCGTGGCCCTCTTGGGCGATCTCGGTGCCCGCGCCCTTGATCCAGCCCCACGCGACCTGACCCGTCGCGTTGATGCGTGTGGCGAAGACGCCTCGCTCGCCGTCCTTCTCGCCCCAGCCCACCAGGATCGCGTTGCCGGACGCGTCCATCACCATGGCATTGATCGACTCGTCGATGCCGACCTCGCCGACCTCGACCTGCCACTCGATCGCGCCCGCCGCGCCGTAGCGAACCAGCGCGCCCTGCAGGCCGGCGAGCGCGGTCGCCCGGGTGCCTGCCGCAAAGACGACGCCGTCGCCGGTGACGTGCAGGGCGTGCGCGCCGACCTCGGCGTCGTCGAGGGCGGCTGGCGTGACGGTCTGCCAGATCACGTCGCCCGCGCCGTCGGTCCGCACGACCCACCACGCCGTTTGGGTGGGCGCGTCGGGCTTGCCGTCGAATGCGCTGCCAGCCACCGCGAAGCCGTCGCCCGCGTCGCCGCCCGCCGGCCGCACCGCGACGAACCTGCCGTGGGTTCTGCCCTTGGGTGTGAGCGCCTTGACGAAGAAGCGGTCCTTGCCCGCGCCGCTGCAGGATCCCTTGAGGCACGCCGATCCGACCGTGCATGCGTCGCCATCGTCGCAGGGGCTGCCGTCCGCCTTGTCGGCGACGACGCATTCGAACTGGGTGGCACCGTCGGCGACGCATGCGGCCTGCTCGCACGCCTTGACGGGGAGCTCGCACTTCAGAGCTGAACCCGCCGCGCACGTGCCCGCCGTGCACGAGTCGTTGACCGTACAGCCGCTGTCGTCGGCGTTGCACAGCTGGCCGTCCTTGGGCGCGGCGTCAAAGCTGCACTTGCCCGTGTCCGCGTCGCACAAATCGACCGTGCAGTCGTTGCCGTCCGAGCAGTTGGCCAACCCGTAGGAGCAGCCGATCTTCGGGTCGCAGGCGTCGTTGGTGCAGGGGTTGTTGTCTTCGCAGTCCAGCGGGGTGCCGCTGCACTGGCCACCCTTGCACTGGTCGTTCTTGGTGCACGCGCTGGAGTCCGTGCACGACGCGGCGTCGTTGGCGGGGATCTCGCCGCACTGACCAGTCGCTGGGTTGCAGACCGCGGCGAGGCAGGGCGACTCGGGCTGCTTGTTGCACGCGACGATGGAGGCCGGGTTGAGCTGGCAGGCCGGCTTGTCGCCGGTCTTGTCGCAATACAGCGTGCCGTTGCACAGGTTGCCGTCCTCTTTGGCCGCGCAGTCCAGATCGACCTGACACTCGCAGGTCACCGTGCCCGAGGCGCACGCGCCGGCCTTGCAGCTGTCGCCGGTCGTGCAGTCGTCGCCATCGTCGCAGAGCTGGTTGACGTGGTCGGGAGTGAGCTCGCAGACACCGGTGGCGCCCTGGCAGATGTTCTTCTGGCAGAAGGTGTCGCCGACGGTCGGGCAGTTGACGATGCTGGCCGGATTGAGCTCGCATTTCTGGTTTTGCAGGTTGCAGAACAACGTGCCGTTGCACAGATTGCCGTCGTCCTCGCCCGCACAGTCGAGGTCGGTCTTGCACAAGCAGGTCTCGGTGCCGCCGGTGCACGCGCCGCCGACGCAGACCTCGCCGGTGGTGCACGCGTTGGCGTCGTCGCACGCCAGGTTCTTGGCTTCGTTCTCGCCTTTGGCCTTGACCACCCATTTGCAGACCTGGTCGTCGCCGCCGGGCACATCCGTGCAGACCTTCTCGGGCAGCACCAGGCCAAGCGGGGTCTGCGCGCAGGCGCCGCTGGTCGGGTCACAGGCGTTCTTGGCACACTGCGTGTCGTCGACTGAGGCGCATCCGACGATGGTCGCCGGGTTGAGCTGGCACTTCTGGACAGCCTGATTGCAGAACATCGTGCCGTTGCAGAGATCGCCGTCGTCCTGTTCGGCGCAGTCCGAGTCCACCTTGCACAAGCATGCGTCCGGCCCGGACTTGCAGTCGCCGCCGGCGCAGACATCGCCCGAGGTGCAGGGGTCGTCGTCGTCGCATGCCACCGGGCCATCTCCCTTGCTGTCCGGCGGCGCGAGGTGCCAGGCGCAGGTCTGGGCGTCGCCGGGGTCGGCACACTTCTCGACAAGCTGCTCGACCACCGCTGGCTGGCACAGCCCGGTGAGCGGGAAGCAGACGTTCTTGACGCAGGTGGTGTCGCCGACGGTTGGGCAGCTGACGACGGTCGCCGGGTTGAGCTTGCAGGACTCCGAGGCCTTGTCGCAGTAGAGGGTGCCGTTGCAGACGTCGCCGTCCTCGTCCTTGGCGCAGTCGGCGTCGCTTTGGCAAGCGCAGGTCTCGATCCCGCCGCCACAGACCCCGGCGACGCAGCTCTCGTTGGCCGTACAGGGGTCGCCGTCGTCGCAGGCGCCGCCGTCGTCGACCGAGCTCTGCGAACAGATGCCGGTGGCCGGCGCGCAGCTCGTTTTGGCGCAGGCGGTATCTGAACCCCCGTCGCACTCGACCACGGTGGCGAGATTGATCACGCACTGCCACGGCAGCTTGGCCTTGTCGCAGTAGAGCGTGCCGTTGCATGCGTCGCCGTCCTCGGCGCTGGCACAGCCCGCGTCGTCGAGGCAGCCACAGATGTTCGGCCCAGCCATACACGTGCCCTGAGCGCAGTGGTCGCCAATCGTGCAGGAGAGGCCATCGTCGCAGTACGTGCTGTCGAGCGCGATGACGGTGCAGGTGCCGTTGGCGAGGCAGCGGGCGGCGTGGCAGGGCTTGGCCGTGGCCGGGCACTCGCTGTCGAGGAGGCAGCCCGGAGTCGTGTCGACGGGCGCGACGTCCGAAGCGGTCACGTCGACGGCGGCCACATCTGGTGCCGCGACGTCGGCCGGACCCGTGTCCTGTGGCGCCACATCGTCCGTCGTGTTCGCGTCGACCGCGCCCGCGTCTGCCGCGACGACCGTGTCGACCTCGCCCGCGGGCGTGCCGCCTTCCGATTCATCGGCGTCTGAACATGCCGGCGCGGTGGCCACCGCCAGGATCGCGATCAGGATGAGCCTCCGTGGGGAGCCCTGGCCTGTGGCGTCGCGCATCGTCGGACCTCGTAGATGGGTTGGTCGCGGGTGCGCCGCGGCGGTGGTCGCGCGCCAGGATACGGCAAGGGTGTCAGGCATTGACAATTGTACAATTACGGCGCGCCGATTCGGCCGCCTCTGAGCGCCTCTTTTCGGTTCGGCGGGGCCGCGCCGGGGTCACCGGACCGCCGGCCT
>CALGHC010000904.1 GCA_937915965.1 uncultured Myxococcales bacterium | reverse complement strand
GGAGAAGGACGCGAGCTCGGAACGCGAAAAGCAGGCACTGCTCGCAGCGGCCCGCGCCGACGCCGAGCGCGTCGCCGCCCAGCGAGACCGTCAACTCGACGCGGCAGCGGATGGACGCGCGCAGGCCGATGCCGCACGGAAGCAAGATGCGAATATGCGTGACATCGCGGCGAAGGAGCGAGAGGCGGCGCGCAGGCGGCGCGCTGCGACCGCCCCGCGCTCGGCGATTGGCGACGTCTTCATCACCGCCGAAGGTCGAAACCGAGCGCAGGTGGCCCTGCCCATCGACGGCGACGCCAACTACGAGGTCATCCAGCAGGGCGAACACCGGGTCGTACTGCGGCTCACCGGTGCGCATCTGCCCGATCGCCTGCAGCGCGCCTACGACACACGGCGTCTGCACGGCCCGATCAACCGCGTCACGGCCTATCGTCCCGAGAACACGACCGACGAGGTGCGGGTCGTCGTCGACCTCGCCGACGCGAGTCAACAGCACATCAAGTTGGCCAACGGACGTCTGGAGTGGGATTTCGTGCGGGCCGGCGGCGCGAGCGCGCCGCGGGCACCACAGCAAGTTGCGGCGGCGAATCGCCCAGGTGCGTTCGTCGGTGGGGGCAATATCGCGCCGGCGCCCCAGCCGCGCATGGCGCCGATGTCCGCATACGGCAGCGGCGGCGGCGGCAGCGGCTCCGCGAGCGGCGCCAGTGTAGACAGCAGCCCGATCAAGGCGCCCTGGCGCAAAGAACGCCGCTACACCGGCAAGCGCATCAACCTGACCATCAAGGATGCCGACATCCAACACGTTCTGACGTTCCTGGCCAAGGAAGGCAACGTCAACATCATCGCGGGCTCCGACATCGCGGGCAAGGTCACCGTCCACCTCGAGAACATCCCCTGGGACCTCGCGCTCGACGTGATCCTGCGGGCCCGCAGCCTCGACTATGTTCGCCAACACGGCGTGATCCGCGTCGCGACAGTCGAATCCCTCAAGAAGGAGTTCGACGCCGAGGTCGAGCGCCGCAAGAAGATGCAAGAGGTCAAGCAGCTGGTCGTTCGCATCATCCCGGTCAACTACGGCGACGCCGGCAAGATGACCACGCAGGTCAAGGAGGTGTTGTCCGAGAAGGGCACCGTCACCACCGACTCGCGCACCAACTCCCTGATCGTCAAGGACACCGAGGAGCACGTCGCCGCGGTTGAGGAGATCATCCGCAAGCTCGATGCGCAGACGCCACAGGTGCTCGTCGAGGCGCGCGTCGTCGAGGCGTCCAGCCAGTTCACCAAGGAAGTCGGCATCCAGTGGGGCGGCAACCTGGCGGCGGCGAGCGTCTATGGCAACGAGACCGGGTTGGCGTTCCCGTCGGTCGTCGGGCTCGCGGGCGGCGCGGACGGCTCTACGGCCAACACCGGCGGCGTCGCCATCGCGATCCCGAACTACGCGGTCAACCTGCCGGCCGCCGTGGGCTCCGGATCTGGTGGCGCGATTGGCCTGACGCTGGGCTCACTGGGTGGCGCCGCCAACCTCAATCTGCGGCTCTCCGCCGCCGAACAGGAAGGCACGGTGAAGATCGTCTCGAGCCCGAAGGTGCTGACCCTCGACAACACCACAGCGACCATCAAGCAAGGCATATCGATCCCGATCTCGGTGGTCAGCGCCCAAGGCGTGCAGACGCGATTCGTCAACGCAGACTTGCAGTTGCGCGCCACCCCCCACATCACCCAGGACGGCAACGTCCTGATGAACATCGAGATCACCAAGAACGAGCCGGACTTCTCCAACCGCGCTGCGGACGGCAACCCGACGATCACCCAGCGCGAGGCTTCGACTGAGCTGCTGCTTGGCGACGGTGAGACGACCGTCATCGGCGGCATCTACACCCGCTCGACCTCGCGGTCGGTCAAGAAGGTTCCGTTCTTCGGCGACCTGCCGCTGCTCGGCGCGCTCTTCCGCAGCCACGCGGAGGAGGACAAGCGCACCGAGCTGCTGATCTTCATCACACCACGCATCGTCAACCGGGCCCAGGCCATGACCGTGGGCCAGTAGCTGCAGCCGCACCTGCGATCCAGGGCTATTGTGACCCACCGCGAGACACGAACGTGATACGCTGCGACAGACCGGCACCAGAGGTGAACCCCATGAAAATACACGCCCACAGCCGCGCCCGCGCCGCGCTGCTCGTCGCGTTCGTCGTGACGATGACGACGAGCGCTTGCACCCACGAGAATCCCGAGACGCTGCTCTTCCTGGGCAACGCGGCGGCGATTCGGCTCCCTGGCGGCGGCCAGGGCATCTCGGGACAATGCTACGCCGAGACCTTCCAGCAGTTTCGGCCACAGGGCACGTTCGATCTGTCGATGAACAACCGCTACATGTTCTTTCCTCAGCTTGAGAACGACTTGACCTCGACCGACCTGATCAGCGGCAACGGCGTGCAGCAGCTGCGTCAGGACTCGTCAGGCATCACGCTCACCGGCGCTTTCATGTGGATCGAATGGACCGCCGGCACCGACGCCCCCTTCGCCAACGCCGCGCCGCCCGTGCCGAACGGCGAAGCGAGCGCTTGGTACGTACCCCTGCACGCCTTCATCCCAGCAAGCACCAAGGCCGTCGCCCGCTTCGACCTGATCCCGGCCGATGTGGGCGAGCTGATGCGCGCCGCCTATGCCGCTCAGAGCCCGACATCGAGGTACACCAGCGTGCAGCCGGCGATCATCCACACCATCATCGAGGGCAAGATGCAGGACGGTACGGTCGTGCAGACCGCGATGATCGACTACCCGATGGAGTTCTGCTGGGGCTGCTTGCTGACATTGCCCTTTTCGACGCCTGGGGTCGGCGCGGAGGCCGAGGCTCAGTACAGCGTGTGCAGCACCAAGGAGATCGACGAACAGTTCACGCCGCCGTGCGTCGTCGGCAACGACGAATACGTGTCCTGCACGTTCTACTGCGCGATGTGCGACCCCTTCCAGGATCTCGCCAACTCGCCGAAGTGCGACGACCGCTTCTGCCCCTCGCTGCTCTAGCCACGCCGGACGCGGCGAGCGGCGGCTACAGACCGCGCCTCAAAACGCCGAGATCGCCTGCTTGACGGTGTCCGCGGTCGATCGCATCCTTCGCGGCCCCGGGGAGTAGCGCAGCCTGGTAGCGCGCCTGCTTTGGGAGCAGGATGTCGCAGGTTCAAATCCTGTCTCCCCGACCACGTAAGCAGATCGCGCCCCTTGGCTCCCGGCCTTCCAGGATTCAAGGGGCGCGTTCTGCATTTGGTGCTCCGTTTGGGAGGGCTCCCGGATCGATCGCCCAAAAAACCGAAAATACCCCGTTGCCCTTGAACTTCAAGG
>CALGHC010000903.1 GCA_937915965.1 uncultured Myxococcales bacterium | reverse complement strand
GGATGGGCGCGGCCAAGCTAGGCCCGTGGGCCTTCGTATACACGACTCGGGGTGTCGGCGACAAGGCGCTCAACCGTCCATCACGAAGCCGCGACAGGTCCGAGGCGGCAATGCTACGCTTGCTTCTTCCACCAGTGTTGGAGTTCGCCATGCGTTCGCACATTCAGTCGCCTTGCCTGTCCATTTGCGCTGCCCTCGTCACCACCCTCGCCACCGTCGCCGGCTTGGCCGCGCCCATGCAGCTGCACGTCGAGGGCGCGCTGCGCTCGGACAGCGGCGCTGCTGTGGCCGACGGCGCCTACCCCATGGCGTTTCGTCTCTATGAGGCGGCGCAAGGCGGCGACGCGCTCTTCAAGGAGCTGACCCTGGGCGTCGCGGTCACTGGCGGTCACTTCTTCTACGTGGTCGGGACCGACTCCGAGAACCCCATGGACGACCAGGTCTTCGTCAGCAAGAGCGCGCGCTGGATCGGGGTCCAGGTCGGCATGGACCCCGAGCTCCCGCGGGTCGAGTTGGCCACGGTGCCCTATGCGGTACACGCGGTTTGGGCAGCGGGTTCCGGCGGACTTCAGTGTTCGGGTTGCATCGGCGCGGGGCACCTGAGCGCGGCGGCCGTGCAGACCGAGGCGCTGGCCGACGGCGCCGTGACGACCGAGAAGATCGCGGCTGGTGCAGTGCAGCCATCGCAGGTGGCGTTCCTCTACGCGGCATCGGACGACAAGGGCGGCGTCGCCAACGAGGCCAAGCAGGCGGCGGCGCTCGCGTGCACAGGCTGCATCGGCGATGAGCAGCTGGGCGAGGGCGTGGTCGCTGCCAAGCACGTCACGCCGAGCTTTGCGGCTGACCTGGGCCTCGTGCAGCTGACCAAGCTCGCCGATGTGGCCTTCAGCGGCCAGTACGCGGACCTCGAAGGCGGCCCCAACCTCGACCCCTACGCGACCCTCGACGGCGCGAACACATGGACCAAGGCGCAAGACCTTCAGGCAGGCGGTGTGCTCGGCGCCGACCTCGACTTCGCCGCCCACGCAGCGCTCAACTTCCGCCTGCAGATCGCAGACAAGGACCCGGCGCCGTGCGCGCCGGCGGTGGCGGGCCTGACCTACTTCAACTCGGTGTCCAAGACGCTGCTCTTCTGTGACGGCAAGACCTACCAGGCGCTCGCCTTGCTGTCGGATCTGGGCAGCGTGACCAGCCCAGCGGCCAACTGTCAGGCCATCATCGTCAAGTCGCCTGCGGCGAAGAGCGGCGTCTATTGGCTCAAGGTCGGCTCGGGCGGCGCCTTCCAGGCCTATTGCGACATGACCAGCAATGGTGGCGGCTGGACCCTCGTGCTCAGCGCGGGGATCGGCCTCGATCTGACCGCGCCCAACCGCAGCGGCGAGTACGCCCCGGTGCCCGTCGCGCCCAGCCAGCCCGCGGGCGGCAAGCTGCACAAGTTCTCCGACGCGACCATCAACGCCCTGCGCACCCAAGCTGGCGCGGCGATCGGCTACTGGGTGACGACCCCCGGCAGCGGCAAGGGCCTGCTTGGCGCCGAGATCTTCCACCGCGCCGACTGCGACTTCAAGATGAACCAGAACCAGACCCAGGTGAAGGCGACCAAGTGCAACCTGTGGACCATCACCCACGGCGCCAGCCCCGCCTGGAAGGTCGGCAGCCACTGGAACAGCAACGACACGGTCGACTACTCCTGGGCATTTGGCTACGGCAACACCGGGGTCTGTCACGAGGACGGCACCGATCTCGGCGCGCACGCCGGCGGGCACTCGCCTTTCCACCGCGGCTGGTGCAGCACCCAAGCGTGGGGGCAGGTCTGGGTGCGTTAGGCGGGCTCTGAGGTCGCTGCTGGCGGCAGCCCCGGCCGGCTAGGGCGGGCCACCACCGCAGGCGACTGCCTCATGCGTACATCCCGAGCCTTTCACCGGGTCGGCCTTCGGGTCGCAGGCGTCCTTGGTGCACGGGTCGTTGTCGTCGCAGGGATCAGCCACGTGCACGCAGCCTGCGCCGGCCTTGCACAGGTCGAGCGTACACGGGTCGCCGTCGGCGCAGGGCATCGCGCCGTGCGTACAGCCGCTTTGAGTGTTGCAGAGATCGAGCGTGCAGGCGTCGCTGTCGTCGCATTCGTCGGGTGTCTTGGTCGCACACAGCCCGGCGGCGGCGCAGCTGCCGTTGCCCCATGCGTCGACGCGCACCAGGACGGGCTTGGCGGCGCCGAAGGTCGTCGTCCCGCCACCGATCAACGTGCCGGTGCCGACGGCAGTCATGCAGGCGGGTACCGCGGGCGTGACCGGCGCCACCGGCAAGCCGTAGGTGTGATCCCAGACCGAGGCCCCCGCGCCGTCCACGCGCGCGAGCCACAGCCGCGCCAGGCCGCCTTCGATGCGACCGCCGCCGACCAGCGCGTGGCCTCCGGCGAGAGGCCGCACCTGCACCGGCTGGTGGGCGCCGATGGTCTCGGACAGCCGGGTCCACTCAACCTGACCGCCGCCGCTCAGCGCGACCAACCACAGCCGCGCGAGGCCATCGGCGCCGCTCGTCTGGCCGGCGAGCAAGAAGCCGTCGTCGTAGCGCTGGCCGGCCGCCAACAGGCGCGCAGGCGTCGCTCCCGCGACCGTGCGCGTCCACAGCAGCTTGTTCTCTGCGTCGTATCGATAGGCAAAGCCGACCGGTGCCTTCCCGACAACACCGGACCAGTTAGAACTGCCGTACTTGGGGGGCGGAAGCAGCACCGGTACAGTCCGACCGAAGCTCAGGACGCCGCCGCCGACCAGCGGCAGGCTGCCGACCTCGTTGCTCCAAAGCGAGCCATAGTCGGCAAGGGTCCACCAGCCCAAGATGTTGTGCTTGACCCCACGCCAGCCACCCGTGCGGGTGACGGAACCGACCGCGCTGTCGCCTGTCGAGGCGTCGTAGGTGCGAATCCGCGTCGTCTGCTTCGCCCAGTACAGCGTCGCGAGGGCCTCCCAGCCGCACGTGACAAGTCCGCTTGTGGCGCTGTGCACGGTGACGGCGACCTGCTTGCCCCCGCCAATCTCTGCCAACCCTGCGAGCGCACACTCGGGCACGTAGGCCTGCCAGTTGCTGTCCTTGTGGCACGCGCCGTACTCCGTCGGCATCTTGGCGTTGACCTGACACGCGATCCGGCTCCAGACGAGATCGCCCGCGGCGTTGATTCGTGAGATCCGAGCCGAACCGTCGTCGTGCTGCCAGGACACAATCAAGCTGCCATCGCTCTGCCACAGCGCGCCGCCGACGCTGGCCAAGCCGGCGATGGGCTGCTCGCGCAGCTCGGCCGCCTCGCCCCATTGGTCGGTTCGCAACGCGATCAGCTTGCCAGCCGCATCGTCGCCCGCAAGCAGCGCGCCGCCGTCTGGGGCCGCGGAGACGGTGGCCAGCGCGGTCATCGCGCCGGCGTCGAGGGTCCGCGTGAACAAGCGCCCCAGTGGACCCGGCTCGCAGCTGCCGGCGACGCACTGTCCGGCCGAAGCGCAACCGTCAGGCGAAGCGCACGCAAGGCCGGCCGGCGTCGTCGGGACGCAGCCCTTCGCTGGCGTACAGACGTCGAGGGTGCACGCCTTGCCATCGTCGCAGTCGCCGACCGTCTTGCCTGCGCATTGGCCTGCGGCCGCGCAGCTCGCGTGACCCCACGGGTCGGTGCGCAGCAGCAGGCCGTCGACGACCAGCGCCGACGCCGCCCGGCCGACGGCCAGGGCGCCGCCCTCGGCGGTGAAGACGACCGCGGCCGCGGCGTCGTCGCCACCGCGATCGACCGCGGCGTCCCACAGCTGGTTGCCGGGGGCGTCGTAGCCGGCCAGCCAGAGGTCCGTCTGCTTGCCGTCGGGGCTGGCCGTGCCGGCGACAAGCAGGCGTTCGCCATCGCCGAGCGCGAGGCTGGCGATCGCGCCCTGAGAGGTGGCGACGTGACTCCAGAGCTGGTCACCGCCGGCGTCGAGGCGCGCGATCCA
>CALGHC010000902.1 GCA_937915965.1 uncultured Myxococcales bacterium | reverse complement strand
CAGCGGCGGCGGCGGCTACAGCGGCGGCGGCGGTGGCACCAGCTGCAACGGCGGCGGAGGCGGCGGCGGCTCGCACAATTCGGGCGCCAACGCGAGCAACTCCACCGCGGCGCAGAACGGCCACGGTCAGGTGCGGATCACGACGCTGTAGTTCCGAACGGGCTCACGCCGAGCGTACACCGACATCTGTGCGCAGATACCCGCCTCACAGACGCCCCTCCGCATCGGCGCGACCCCGTTCCTGGATGCGCTCGTCGAGGAAGGCAACGACGTCACGGCGGCTCAGCGTTCCGACGAGGCGGTTGGGATCGACGTCGTCCACGATCAGCAGCTCGTCGTGATGGGTCGAGACCAGCTTGTGGAGGGCCGAGTGGAGGCTCTCGTCAAGCTTCAGCGTCGGTTGGACGATCATCAGATCGGCGGCAACGATGAGGTGATCGAGTCCGACATCCTGCACAGCCTCACGCAACGCCTCGTCGTCGATGACCCCGACGAGGACCCCAGCGGCGTCGACGACCGGGAAGGTCGAGTGGTGGGTGCGGGCGAATCGCACGCGGAGCTCGGCGAGCGAGGTGTCGACGTGGACCGTAACGAGCCGCTCGTGCTCGACGTTGTCGACGGCGTCGCGGACCTTGAGGCGCTTGGCAGCCCCTTCGACTGCCTCTGCCAGATGAACCTGCGAGTCCAGCCGGGTCTCGCGCTGGCCGGCAAAGAGGCTGACGTCGGCGGTGAGCAGCCAAGCGATGATGCAGACCCACATCGCCGGCACCAACATGTGGTAGTTGCCCGTCATCTCGCTAACAAGGATGATGACTGATATCGGAGCATTGGAGACTGCAGCGAAGAAGCCGGCCATGCCCATGACGACGAAAGCGCCGGGGTCCATGCCCAGACCGGGCAAGACCCCGGCGGTCGCGGTGCCGACGAAGCCCCCAAGAGCTCCGCCGATGACCAGCGACGGTGCGAACTTGCCGCCGCTCGCGCCCGATCCGATGGTGAGGCCGGTCGTCAGCATCTTGCCCAACCCCAAGGCGAGCAGCGCCCACAGCCCGATCTGGCCGTCGATGGCATTTTGAAGGATACCGTAGCCTGCGCCGAGGGTGTCCGGTTCGACGAAGCCAATGGCGCCCACGCCGAGGCCCCCAAGGGCTGGCCTCAGCCACATCGGCCCACGCATGCGGTCGAAGCGGTGCTCAATCGCGTAATACATGCGCGCGAAGACCCGAGCGGAGAGCGCGAGGAAGATCGCCAGGACGATGTAAGGGCCCAGCTCAAGCGGGCTGTCGAACGAGAAGGCGTTGATGTGGAAGAGGGGGCTCCACGAGAAGACGGTGCTGTAGACGCTGTATGCGACGATCGAGGCGATCAGCCCCGGCACGATGACCTCGTGCTCAAGCTCCATCCGGCGATAGAGAATCTCGGCGATGAACAAGGCGCTGGCGACTGGGGCGTGGAAGAGGGCGCCAATTCCGGCTGCGGCCCCTGCTGCAACCAAAGTACGCCGCTCGGCGGGGGCGAGCTTCAACAGCCGAGCGACGACGGAGCCCAGCGCGCTGCCAACCTGGGCGATCGGCCCCTCGCGGCCGGCTGACCCACCCGTACCGATCACAAGAGCAGACGCGATCGTCTTGACCCAGGTCACCCGCCGCCGAACGATTCCTCCACTGTGATAGCCCTGGATCACCGCGGGCGTGCCGGCCCCCCACGCTTCGGGCGCGAAGGTGCGCACCAGGATCGCCGAGAGGGTGGCCCCCAGCGCCGGCATCACGGCGAGCAACCAGGGGTTGAACGGCGTCGATGACGGTTTGATCAGGAGGTGTTCGCCGCCCGGCGTGGCCGGTCGATACCCGGCCATCAGGTCCAGAAACAGGAACTCTGCGCCGGCCACGGCCCAGTGAAAGACGATCGCGAAGAGGCCGACGACGATCCCCAATCCAACGTACAGAAAGAGCATGCGCCCGAAATCGCGCGAATCCTCCAGGTGGAACCATGCCTGCACGATGCGCAAGAAGCGCAGCCGGGCCAGCCGGTCAGTGGGAACGAAGAATCTGCGCGCCATGTCTGCTCGTGTCGCGCAGCAAGGACGTGGTCGCGTGCGCAATCGCGGTGTTGCACCGCGCGCCCCGGGCGTCAAGCCCTTCAGCCTCCCAAGGGGGCTTCTTCAGGGTGAAGTTTGCGGTGATCGACCTGGTGGGCGCACGTCTTCGTTGTCACGCCGGAATTGGCCCTACGGGGTCTCTTTGGTCGAGGGCGCAGATTTCGAAAAGACGTTATTATCACGACATGTTGTGTCGTATCTATCGGCATGGCGTCGGGCCGCTGTAACGAGTGCCGTGCCTTGATCCCGCCGTTGCGCGGTGCCAACATGCGCCGGCCATGGCGGGCAAACGGCACTCATCGCAGCATATACTGGTCATCGGGGGCGCGTCAGTCGACCGCATCCGAGCCGCCGAGCGACCCCGCACTACGCCGGGTGGCGCAGGGCTATATACTGCGATCGCGGCCCGTCAGGCCGGCGCCGACGCCCGCTTCTTCGGCTTCCGTCCCGATCCCCTGCCCGAGCTCTTCGCCGAGTCGGCAGCGCTGGTCCCCTGGCATGGGCCGGCATGCCGCCTTGAGGACGTACCCCACTTTGAGATCGTCTACGAGGGCGACGGCAACGCCCGCCTCGTCTCGGCGACCTGGGGCACCGAGGAGACGATGCACCCGGGCCTGCTCGACGACAGCTTGCTCGACGCGTCGATCATCCACATCGCCGCAATCCACGCCCCAGAGCTGCAGATGCGCTTTGTCGAGGACCTGCGGGCACGCACCAGCGCCCGATTGTCGGCGGGCACTTATGGCTACATGGCGAGGCGCGCGCCGGACACGGTCCGGGCGTTGATGGAGCGCGTCGACCTGTTCTTCATGAACGAGTTCGAGTCGGCCCTGGTCTTCGGCGAGGAGCGGCCGCCCGTGCGCACCGGCCAGATCCTGGTGGTGACGCGAGGTCCGCGCGGTGCCGACGTCTGGCAGGGTGACCATTGCACCCACGTTCCGATCTGCCCGGCGCAGCCGGTCGATCTGACCGGCGCAGGCGACTCTGTGTGTGGCGGCACCCTGGCCGGGCTGCTGCGTGGTCTGCACCCAAGCGAGGCGGTGCGCCTGGGCATGGCGGTGGCGTCACGCACCATCGAGGCCCCCGGCATGGAGGCGCTGCTGACGACCACCCACGAGGTGGTCGAGGGCCGACGGCGCGCCGCCGTTCGCGACGCCAGGGTCCAGGTCAACCGGGTCCAGGTGGAGCGCATCGGCCGGCTGATCGCGGACGCCGAGGCGATCAAGCCGTTCGACTTCGTCGGACCGTACTTCCCTGAGGTCGGCGACCCGAACGCGCTCAACTTCTTCTTCGCCTCGATTCTCCATCAGTTCGGTTTTTGGAGCCCCGCCAACGGCGTCTACGCGCGGCCGACCTGGGCGACCATCAACGACCAGCGGGTCAAGGGGTCGGACTATTGTTTCGCGGCGTTCCGGCGCCAGTTCGACCGGGACCCGTCGCGCCTCACCCCATTGGGGCAGGCGTCGTTGCGGTGGAGCGAGACCGAGGCCCTCTTCCGCACGGACGACGGCCGGGTGCCAATGCCCGTTCTCGCGACCCACCACGCCCTGGCACGTGGCTACGGCCGAGACATGTGGGACCTGGGGATCACGCCTGCCGACCTAGTCGAGGCAGCACGTTCGTCGTCAGCCCCCATTCACCATCTGCTCACGACGCTGCACCACATCACCGGCTATCGCGAGGACCCGCTGCGCAAGAAGGCCATGCTGCTCATCTTGGCGCTGGGGCAGCGGCCGGAGCGTTTCATCGACCTGGGCGACGGCAGCGCCCTCTTCCCGATCGTCGACTACCACCTGATGCGATCGTGCCTGCGAACGGGCCTGGTCGAGGTCGGCGACGAGGAGCTGCGCGAACAACTTGTGGGCCGGCGTCTGATCAAGCCCACGGACGAGATCGCCGTGCGGGTGGCAGCGTACGAGGCGATGATGCAGTTGATGGAGGTCTCGGGTCGCGACATGGGCGCGATCGACTGGTTCTTCTTCGGGGCCCGCAAGCGCTGCCCAGAGATGGAGGAGCCCAACTGCTTGGCGTGTGTCATCGACCAGGTGTGCAAGCACGACAAGGCCATGTTCCAACCAGTGCTGCGCACGACATTCTACTAGATTCCGCCAGATTCTACCAAATTCCAACGGGATAGATTCCGCCAGGAACGACGCCATGCCCCCTGCGCCCGCCAGCCCCACCAAGCCAATCAAGATGATCGCCCGCAACAAGCGAGCTCGTCACGATTACGAGCTCGATGACGAGTTCGAGGCCGGGCTGATGCTGCTGGGCAGCGAGGTGAAATCCCTGCGCGAAGGCAAGGCGACCCTGTCCAGCGCGCACGTCCGCGTTCTCCACGGCGAAGCGTGGGTGTACGGTCTGCAGATCCCGGAATATGCTTGGTCTCACCAGTTCAACCACGACGTAGAACGACCGCGCAAACTGTTGCTGCACCGCCGCCAGATCGACCGGCTCGACGCGGCGCTAGGCACCCGCGGCATGGCCTGCGTCGTCCTCGCGATCTACTTTCGCGGCGCCCACGTCAAGATCGAGATCGGCATCGGTCGCGGGCGCAAACAGCATGACAAGCGCGAGAAGCTCAAGCAGAGCGACGCGCAACGCGAGATAGCCAGAGCGCTCCGCGGCTGATCAGCGCTGGCCGAGACGGAGGCGGAGGATCGTCATGCCGGGCGCGCTCGACGGACTGAAAGTTCTCGACTTTACAACGCTGTACCCCGGGCCGTTGGCGACGATGCTGCTCGCCGACCTCGGCGCCGAGGTGCTGCGGGTCGAGGCGCCCGATCGCCCCGACCTGCTGTACTACCTGCCCCCCCTCGATGACACCGGCGTCAGCCATCTGTACCGGACCCTCAACCGCAACAAGCGGACGATGACCCTCGATCTCAAGGCGACCGGAGCGTCGGCCGTCGTCGAGCGCCTGGTCGACCGCCACGACATCGTCGTGGAGCAGTTCCGACCCGGCGTCATGAACCGCCTCGGCATCGGCTACGAGGCTTTGCGCGCCGTACAGCCGCGTCTGATCTACTGCGCGATCTCGTCCTATGGCCAGACAGGACCCCTGGCCCGTCGACCCGGCCACGACATCAACTTCCTGGCGCGCTCGGGCACCTCCTGGCACCTGGGCAGGCGCGGCACCGGCCCCCTGCCGCTCGGCGTACTGGTCGGCGACGTGGGCGGTGGCACGTGGACCGCGGTGGCGGGGATTCTCGCCGCGGTCGTGCACCGTCAGCAATGTGGCGAGGGCCAGTTTGTCGACGTCTCGATGACCGACGGAGCGCTGCTGATGAACGCAATGGCCGCGACCAGCGCGTTGGCCGGCGAAGACCTCAGCGCCGAATCGACGACGCTCACGGGAGCAGGCGCATACGACTACTACCGCACCGCCGACGGCCGCCATGTCGCCGTGGGGGCGATCGAGCCGCACTTCTTCGAGCGCCTCATCGACGCGTTGGGCCGACCGGACCTGGCAGACGCCTACATGGCAGAGGGCGACGACGCCGTACCCCTGAAGTCTGCGCTGGCAGAGGCCTTCGCGAGCCACTCGCTGGCGCACTGGCGCGAGGTCTTTGACGACGTGGCGTGCTGCGTGGAACCGGTCCTGCGGCCGACCGAGGCCGTCGATTCACCTCTCTTTACCGAGCGTGGCATGGTAGTCGACGTAGCCGATGGCGCGGGCGGCACCGTCCGTCAGGTCGGCAACCCGATCAACCTGTCTGCCTGCCCTCCACGCTACGATCACAGCGCGCGCGTACCCGGCAGCGACACCGACACCGTCCTCGCCGAGCTCGGACTCGACGAGGCGACCATCATGGAGCTGCGCGAGAGCGGCGCAATTCGCTGACCAGGAGCCGACCATGCCCACCCCCCAGCCCGCGATCCTCGCCGACGTGCCGCCGCACGCCCGCTACCTCTTCTTCAACCTGCTACCCGACGCTGAACCGGCCGACGCGTTTGCGGCACTCGCCAACCTGAAGATCGATGGCAGCCTCGTCGTCGGCCTCGGAGATGCCCTCGTCCGGTCCAGCGGCACCAGCGTGGACGGTCTGCGCACCTTCCCCAGCCTCGCTGGCCCAGGTGTGCAGGTCCCGTCGACTCCCGCAGCGCTCTGGATCTGGCTGCACGCGGCCGAGCGCGGCGATCTGGTCCACCGCAGCCGTGAACTCGATGCCGTCCTCGCGGACGCGTTCGAGATCGAGTCCGTCGTCGAAGCGTTCCGCCACCGCGAGGGTCGTGACCTGACGGGTTATGTGGACGGAACT
>CALGHC010000901.1 GCA_937915965.1 uncultured Myxococcales bacterium | reverse complement strand
CGAGACGCTGCCGCGACGGCCCGTCGAGCTGCCTGCCTTCGAGATCATGGCGACCCCCGTGACGCGCGCCGCCTGGCGAACGGTCGTCGGCCCAGACCGCAGCCTGGACGACTGCGATCGGTGCCCTGTGGTCCAGGTAACCTGGGGCGAAGCGGCGGCATTTTGCGCGCGCGTCGGCGGCCGCCTGCCCACCGAGATCGAGTGGGAGCGGGCGGCGGGCGGGGGTGTCGATGCGCCGCGCTGGGGGGACGTCGACAAGACCCTGGTCTTCGCCACCACCGGCGAGCTGCGGCCGCGGCCGGTGGCGAGCCGCGCCGCCAACCCGTTCGATCTGTACGACATGCCCGGTTCAGTTTGGGAATGGGTGGCAGATCCCTACTGGGACGCCGGGGCCCTGGCCCGGCTGCCGCGAACACTGGGTCGCGTGCGCGAGGTCCGCGAGGGCGAACGTCTGCGCCACTGCGTCGAGGCCAACTTGCGCACGCTGCGGGCCGAGCGGGCCCTCGCGAAGCTGCCGTGGGTCGACGTCAGTACGCATCGACAGGATCACAAACAAGCCTGCTTCGACGACGTCGAGGCCGCCAAGGCAGCGGTCCAGCGCGCCCTGACCATCGACGCGCGCGGACCACAGGACGCTGAGAGCAGCTCGGCGCGAGCCCGCGACATGCGGGTGCTGCGCGGCGGCAGCTGGGGAAGCGACGTGCGCCAGGTCACCACCACCTCTCGGGTCGGCCAGGATGGCGATCAACGCGCGCCTTTCTGGGGCTTCCGCTGCGCTCGGGACGTACGCTAGAGCGCCGAACAGGTAGACGGCGCCGAAGGGCTGCGTGCCGTGGTGCCGGAGATGCAAGGCGGAGTGTCGAAGGCGATGCAGCGCATCGCCAAGAGCCGACAACACAGCAGATTCGGTGCCAGGGTGCGCATGACGAGGTGACGTTACCTGTTCGGTGCTCTAGGCCGAGCAGATAGATCGTCCGCGCCGATCGCGCGTCTCCTTGCTGCAGGACCACACCCCGCAGCATAGGAGACGCGCCATGTCTACTGCATCTTGTCCCCGCCGGTTCTCCGGCCTGTCGCTCCCCCAGTCCCCCAGCCAAACCCCCGGCGGATCTCGCGGCCGGTCCGCTGGCCTGGCCCGCCAAATCCGCGGTGCCGGCGCGAATCCGCTTGGTCGCTGCTGGACCCCGACCACCGCCCTCGCCCTCTGCGCGGTCACGCTCGCGTTTGTCACCAGCGGCTGCGCGACCCAAGCCAGCCACGTCGCCAGCGACGACGCCCACCTCGGTCGAGTCGTCGTTTACCGCAACGGCATCGCGTTCTTCGAGCGCCGGGCCCACGTCGCTGGCGACCACCTGGTCTTGAACGTGCCCGACGACAAGGTTGACGACTTCCTCAAGTCCCTCAAAGTGGCTGACGCCAAGACCGGGCGTTCGCTGCCGGTCGCCTTTCCCACGCGTCCGACCCGCAAAGGCGGCGTCGTCGAGATGCGCATCCAGTTGCCGGGCCCCGGACCCCACGATCTGGTCATCAGCTACCTCTCCGAAGCGCCAGCTTGGAAACCCAGCTACCGGGTGGTCGTCGACCCAGGCGGCAAGGTCAATCTGCTCGCGTGGGCGGTGGTCGACAACATCAGCGGCGACGACTGGCGCGATGTGCGCATCGGCGTCGGCTCAAGCTCGGCGCTGTCATTCCGTTACGACCTGCGCACCGTGCGACACGTCCAGCGCGAGCAGCTCGGTCACCAACAGCAGTTCGTGCAGGCGCCCCCGACGGGTGGCAGCACCTGGAAGGCGGATGAGAAGAAGGAGACGGTCGTCGCCGTCTTGGCGGACGCGGAGATCCCCCGCCCGTCCGGGCACCCCGACCGCGCCGACGACCTGGCCGACGCAGCGATGGAGCCAGTCGGACTGCCCGCCGCGGAAGCGGGCGGTATCGTCCGCGGGGACTCGCACACCGGCCACAAGGCCAGCAAGCTGCGGGCGCGCGGCCGTGAGGAGAAGGCGCCGCAGACCGCGGCGACCAGCCAGGTGCTGCGTCAGCGCGTGCAGGCGCTCGCCAGCTCCCTGTCCGGAGGCAACGACGAGTACGTCATCCAGGGCTACGCCAGCGTCGGAGAGCGAGACGGCAGGGAGCGCGCGCTGGACCGCGCCAACACGTTGCGCAACGAGCTGATCCGCGCGGGCGTCGCGCCGGGGCGCCTCGCCGTCGCCGCGGCCGACAAGGAAGCCCCGCAGGCCGGCGTGCGGCTGGTGCGCTCAGCGACCCCCAGCGCGGGCAACGACCGGGCGCAGGCCCCTGCGGACGACGGTCGGCCCATCGGCGAGAGCCACTTCGAGTCGAAGGGCGCAATGACCGTGCTGCGCGGCACCAGCGCGATGGTGCCGATCATCCACGAGGGCGCCAAGGGCGAGGCCGTCTACCTATACGACGCCGAGGCGGCCCGCGGCGACGACCGCTTCGCGTTCCGAGCCGTCCGCTTCGCCAACCCGACCGATTCGACCCTTGAGGGCGGCCCGATGACCGTCTACAGCGCGACCGGCTTCGTCGGCGAGGGTCTGACCGAGTCGGTGCCACCGCGGGCCACGGCCGTGGTGCCCTATGCGCTCGACCGCCAGGTGGTCGTCGAGCGCAGTCGGGACGAGTCGGACCGGATCGAGGGGCTCGATTCGCTGCACCACGGCGTGCTGACGGCCCGGATCCGCCACGCTCGCACCACCCGCTTGCGCGTGACCAATCGCCTCGACCGCAAGGTGCCGGTGTACGTGCGCCACACCGTCTCGCGTGGCTGGAATCTGGCGAGCGGCCCCAAGGACAGCGAGCGCAGCGGCCACGCCCACCTCTTCCACATCGACGTCGCTGGCAGCGGCACCGAGACGGTCGAGATCGTCGAGACCACGCCCCTGGTGCGTACCCTCGACCTGCGCTCACGCGAGGCGATGGACCTGCTGCGCCACTGGTTGGCCGACGCGGGCAGCGACGAGCCGATGGCGGAACATCTCAGGGAGGTGATCGCCCTGCACGGTCAGATGCTGACACACCGCGAGGTGATCACCAGCCTGCGCCAGCGCAACGAGGAGTACCGCTTGCGGATGCAGGAGCTTGAGGAACAGGTCCTCAGCCTGCAGGCCTACGGCGCGGGCGCGGGGCTGTCACGCCATCTCAAAGCCAAGCTGCGCGAGATGTCCGACCATGTGCAGGAGACGACGATCGAGACTGTCAGCGCGCAGGAGCAGCTCATGGTTACTCGCATCCGGCTGCAAGAGGCGATCGCCGAGCTGCGCTTCGAGCCAGGCAACAAGGGCCGCGCGTCGGTCAAAGGCGACGGTGAGGGCTCCGACACCGCCGACGCCAGCGCCAGCGCCAAGAACGGCCAAAGCTGAACGGCGGCAGGCGAAGGGCGCGGGCGTGACACGATGTCTCCGTGATACGATGTGTCGATGACCACGACCACCGACGCTGCCATCGTCGTTGAGAACCTCGCCAAGAGTTGGCCGGATCGACGTGGCGGCGGGACCCTGCACGCGGTCGACGACGTGAGCTTCCACTGCCGTCGCGGCGAGGTCTACGGCCTGCTTGGCCCCAACGGCGCTGGCAAGACGACCACGCTGCGCATCCTGGCGACCCTGCTGCGACCCACCGCGGGGTCGGCCCGAGTCGCGGGCTTCGACGTCGGCACGCAGCCCAACGACGTGCGACGCTCCATCGGCTACCTCTCGCCTGACACCCGGCCCTACGACCGCCTCAGCGCGCGCGAGCAGACGCGCCTCTTCGCCGAGCTGCACGGTCTGGATCCGGCAAGTGCGCGCCGCGAGACCGATGCCCTGCTTGAACGATTCGACATGATCGACTTCGCCGACACCCCGGTGGGGCGCCTGTCGACGGGCATGAAACAAAAGACCGTGCTCATCCGCACCCTCGTCCACGACCCACCGGTGTTGCTGCTCGACGAGCCAACCACCGGCCTCGACATCCTGGTCGCGCGCCGGGTGACCGAGACCATCCGTGACGCCCGCGAGCGCGGCCGGGCCGTGCTGCTGTCGACCCACATCATGCGCGAGGCCGAGAAGCTCTGTGACCGCGTCGGCATCCTGTGGCGCGGACGCCTGCGTGCCGAGGGCGAGATCGAGACCCTGCGGGCCCAATGGGGTGGCGACGACCTCGAGGACGTCTTCTTTCGGATCATCGAATCGCTCGACGACGAGGCAGAGGTAGAGGCCGAACGCGAGGACGAAGACGAAGACGAAGACGAAGACGACGGGGCCCAGCTGGCCACGGACGCCGCGGGGGCGCCATGAGCGGTCGGCTGCGGCGTATCACCCTGCTGATGCGGCGCGAGCTTCTCGACGTGCTGCGTGACCGGCGCACGCTCTTCGGCGTGCTGGTCGTGCCGGTGCTGGTCTACCCGCTGCTGCTCTTCGGGTTCTCGCATCTGATGATGCGGCAGACGGCCGAAGTGCAAGCACGCACCTCGCGGATCTGGCTGATCGGCGGCGACGAGGCGCCAGGGCTGACGGCTCAACTCGAGTTGGCCGGCGAGCTGAGCGTCACCCGCCGCGACGACCGACCGGACCCCGACGACGTCGCCACGTTGCTGA
>CALGHC010000900.1 GCA_937915965.1 uncultured Myxococcales bacterium | reverse complement strand
GCGAGCCTCGCATGTTCGATCTCCGACTTCACCCCGGCGTCGTCGATCGGTCACGCCGGAAGCGTGATGCTGAGCTAAAATGACCACAAACGCGGCCTGTGCCTCGCTGCGCTCCTTCAAGCGTTCTGGAATCAAAGAGAGATTGCTGTCGGCTGGGAGAAAGCGCGCGGCTCGGCGCTTTGCCGCGATGACTTTGCGCGGGCGAGGGTCGCGGTTGACGCTCTCAGGCGGGGCTGACTTCGTCCGGTTCGTCCGGTTCGTCCGGTTCGTCCGGTTCGTCCGGCTCGTCCGGTTCGTCCGGCTCGTCTTCAAACGGACCGCTCTCGTCGAACTCGTCGTCGTCCGGGGCCGGCCCCGGTTCGCCGAGTCGCCAGGTCTGCTCGCGGAAATGGCTGGCGCCGTCGGGACGCAGGATGCTCGAGTAGAGGTGAAACGCTCGCACGACAAAGGGCGCCACCCGCGCCAAGGAGTGGCGTTCCAGGTAGTCGGCGACGCGCGGTTCGTGGCCGCGGTCGAGGCGTGCCAGGGTGAAGTGCGGGTGATACTTGCGACCATCCCGGTTGATCCCGGCACGGGATAACGCCGCCTCGACGCGGTCACGCAGGCGCAGCAACGCATCGCATTGGTCGACGCCCGCCCATAGCACGCGTGGCGATCGCCGCGGCGGGAAATGGCCGACCCCAGCGACGCCGATCTCGAAAGGATCGCACTCGACTCGATCGAGGGCCTCGATGATCCGCCGTTGCGCCGCTGCGTCGACCTGGCCGACGAAGCGCAGCGTGAGGTGGAGCTGATCGTAGGGGGTCCAGCGCGCCTCCGGCAGGTCATCCTGGAGGGACGACAACGCGTCACGCACACGAAAGGGTGGGTCGAGAGCTAGAAAGAGTCGCGGCATGGCGGCAACTGGAAACGCGAATTGCGGCCAGACGGCGGCGTGGCCAGGGAGGGCAGTGCGCCGCACCGCGTCGGCTTCGCATGGGCTTTGTATCGGCTTTGGCCGAGCCTTGCCATGGCCTCACGCGGTCGTCGATCCGGAGCTTGGCACACCGATGCATTGGCTTGGCGAGCGCGGTGTCGGCACCGCAGCGGCGTTTGCTTTGCCCCGCGCTCCAGGTTTGCCTTGCATCTTGCAGGTTGGCGCGGAATATTCGGGCCGGATCCGCGGCGCACTCATGGACCGTGACCGCGCGGCGTGCACGTCGTACCGAACCGCTGGCCGCAGCGAGGGAGCGGCAGATGAGCGACTCGACCCGCAAGACTCCCGACGCAGAGGACCTCGACGGTGCCGGCCTCGACGGTGCCGACCTCGGCGTCAGCGGCCTCGGCAGGCTGCCCTCCGTGGACAGCGGCGACGACTTCAGCGGCGACGCGTTGGTCATCGTCACCCAGGCCTTCTGCCACCACGGTCACGCGCTCATCGTCCCCGACAACGCCACCTTCCTCGACTTTCCCGGCGTGCGGGTGCACGTCAATGGCGGCGGGAGCGGCGACGATGTAGTGCTCTCGCCGATCCAAGGTGATCACGGTCGCGTCGGCGGCGACGCTTTCGCCGATGGGACCGCCTGCGAGGTGCGCTGCCCGGTCTGCGACGAGGAGCTGCCGACGTACGCCGCCTGTCCATGCGGCGACGGCAAGCTGCGCCTGATCTACCTGACGCCGAAGCTGACTCCCGCTCACGTCGTCGCCGTCTGCGACATCTGGGGGTGCCATCGCTCGCGCATCGTCGGCGAGGCCGAGATTATCGGCGAGCTGGTCGAGATGGAGGTCGCCCAAGCACGCGGCGAGCGGCCTTCGTAGCGCACCAGCCGCGATTCTACGGTCGGCCGCTGTGGCCTTCGGAGCCGTCCTCGTGATCGCGATCAGCTCCGTCAGCGTCGCCGTTCCCCTTGCTGCCGCCGTTCCGCGGCACCAACCGGTACAGGCCGATCGTCAGTTCGGCCTGCTGCGGCCACCACGGGAAGTGGACGTCGCCGTGATTCGGTACCCGCGTCTCGCTGACGGCGACCACGTCCGGTCGACGCCGCACCCGCGCGCAAGCGTCGTGCTCGAAGCGCGCCGGCGCGGGCGCATCGAAGTCGCGGGCACGGGCATAGCAGCGGACGCCAAGCAGAATCCAGCGCGAGACCCCGTCGTCGGCGCGCTCGATCGGCGGCAGGTCCCGCAGCGCGGCGACGCGCAGAGACGCGCCGGGGCGGCCGAAACGCCACTTGGGGAAATGGCGGCTGACCTTGTCAGCGCCGGGGTCGTCGTAGTTCAGGACGTGCAGCGTGCCGTGCTGACCAGCCAGTTGGGCCGCGGCGCGCCCGATGAGGGCGGCCTCCTGGTCGGCGTTCTCGGGGCGCCACAGCCACGGCACCGACACAGCAAAGCTCGTCGCCAGCACCAGCAGCCAGGCGATGGTGCGGCGCCGCGCAGGACGGTCTTCCGGGCTGGTCCTGGCAATCGCGGCCACGTCCACGGCCCCGGGCACGGCGACGGTCAGGCCGGCTGCCGCCGCCGCCCACAGTGTCAGCCAGGGCGCCTCGAGTCGCGGCAGCGAGACGATCACCGGGTCGGCGGCGGCGGGAATCAGCAGCGCGCACATCGCCACTAGGATCCACCGCGCCAGGCCGCGCACCTCGACCGTGCCCAGTCGCCAGCCGCGGCGCAGCGCCATCAACCCAAGGACGGTCAGGCCGATCGGGAAGGCATGGGGCCAGAAGGCCAGGTTCTGGACCGTCAGGACACCAAGCGCTTGAAAGAGCGCGTTTCCGCGGATGGCTGGCAGGTCCCCGGCGGCGCTTCGCGCGAGCAGTTGCCCGACGAGATGCAGGACCTGCGGCATCACCAGCGCGAAGGCGACGAGCAGGCGGACCACGCCGCGTCGCCCGCCCACCCACGCGACGATCAGCTTCAGGCGGGCGGTCACGCTTCTGGCTGGCCCAGCGACGGAGGCGGTGAAGAAGGCCTCGCGCGCGCGCATCCCTTTGCGCGCGGGCATCCCGCTGCGCGCGGGCATCCCGCTGCGCGCGGGCATCCAAAGGCTCATGCCGACCATCAGCAGGGGCGTCGCGACAAGGCCGACCGGGCGCAGGTGGGCGGCGAAGGCGAAACCAAAGAGGGCCGCCCAACGGTCGAGCGGGTCGCCCTGGTCGCGCGCCTTCTGCAGGTACGAGAGGGCAGCGAGGAGCCCAAAGGTGGTGGCGACCAACGCGGTCTCGCTGCGGTGGTGGCGAATCAGCAGCGGCACCAAAGCACCACAGCCGACCGCCGCGGCGACTACCCCAGGCCGGTTCAACCAGCGACCGACCAGAATTCCCGCGAGCAGCACGCTGAGGGTGCCGAGCAGCGCGTTGAGCGCGAAGACGACCGCCTCGGTGGCGCCGAAGACCGCGAAGAGGGGGCCGACAAGCGCGGCAAAGCCAGCGCCGTACTTCGGCGTCGGGCCGTCGTGGGCGATGTCGTCCAGCAGACCATAGCCGGTGAACACCCGAACCATGTCGCCGGGGACGGCGAATCGGATCGCGAGCGCGGCGACCAGAGCGAAGAGGACTATCTGCCGTTCGATGCGACTCAGACGGACGAGGGCATCGCGAATCTGGAAACCAAGGCGAGGCAGAAAGGCCACCGTCCCGGCCAGCGCGATGAGCGCGCACGCCCGCAGGCTCGGCTCCAGCGCTGGAAGCGACAGCGCATCGTACGCCGTCTTCATGCGTCGTTCGCGGAGCTTGCCCGGCGGCGCCCGCGGCGCGCCAGCCACACGGCCAGCAGCAGCAAGACAAGCGCCCCGCCGCCCATCGCACCGTACCGCACCGGGGTCGGCAACAGGTCAAACGCGTTCGGCACCCGACCGGCTCGCATCACCTCGAGCTCGCGGTTCATCTTCTCCACCTTCGCGTCGCTGTTGAGACGATGCGTGGAGAGCGCCACGAACGTCTCGAGATCGCGGAGGCTCTGCTCAAAGTCGCGGTGTCGCAGCATGACCGATCGGCAATAGTAGTAATCCGGGTCGTCGTGGCCGAGGCGGTCGAGCGCGTCGAGGCGCTTGAGGGCGACCTCCTCGCGGCCGAGGTGGAAGTGGCTCATCGCGGTGTACAGGTAGACGCGTGGCTCGTCGGGCACGACCGAGACCAGCGACTCCAGGTAGTGCAGCACATCGGCGTAATCACCGCGGTAATAGTGGATCGTGCCGGCGACATAGCGCGCGGGGACGTCGTCCGGGTTGGCCGCGATTCGGTCCTGGAAGCGGGCGAGGAAGGCGTCGTCCGTGACCTCGTCCTGCTGCGTGTAGGCGGTCGCGAGCATCCCGAGCACGTTGGGGTAGTGCAGATCGCGCGCGGCGACCTTTTCCCAGGCGGCCGCCGCGTCGGCGTTGCGCCAGCCGCCGTGCAGGGCGCTGCCCTGCAAGAAGAGCAGGTCGATGTCGTCGGGCAGATGCTCGAGACCTTCATTTGCGATCGCGAGCGCCAGCTTCCAGCCGTCATCTTCGTGGGGGACCAGTCCGCCTCGCAGCAGCCAGGCGTTCTTGCAGCGTGGCGCGCGCGCGGTGACGGCAGCGGCCAGCTTTCCGGCCTCGTCGCGGGCGCCGACGAGGTCCAGCGACCGCGCCACCTCGATCCACTCGCACGCCGCGTCGCTGGCGTCGCCGGTTGCCTCGACCGCCGCGAGCGCCTTGGACGCCGCCCCTGGTGGATCGGCGAGCGCGAGGGCTGCGACCAAGGTGATCTGATCGTCGGGAGTTGCGCCCCTGGCGTCGGCGGCACCGCGCAGCGTCGCTAGCGCTGCGTCGAGCACGGGCTGGCCGTCCGTCTGAGCGCCTAGCCGGATCAACGCGGCGCCCAGGCGCGCGCGCGTCATCGCTGGCACCGCCGTCGCCGCCATCGCCTGGCGCAGTCTCGCGAGCGCCTTCTCCTTCTCGCCGATTCGTTCGCTTCGCTCTGCCTCCTGCAACAGCAGCCGCACCTGGGCGGTTGCGGTCGCATCGGCGCCGTCCGTGCCGCCCGTACCGCCCTCGCCGCCCTGTGGCCGTCCGCCCTGCCCGGCACCTGCGGCCGGCGCCTGCCATCGCAGCCCCGGACCAAGCTGGTCCAGCCGCGCGCGAAGGGCCTCGACATGCGCCGCGGACAGGGCCGTGTCGGCGAATCGACCGCTCAGCCCTGCCGCCGCAAATGCGCTGACTGGGCCGCTGGTTGGGGCGCTCGTTGGGGTGCCGGTTGGGGCGCCGGTTGGGGCGCCGGTCGGGTCGATCTGTGTCTGATCATCGCTGCGTGTGACGGTGAGCTGCGCTGCGGGTCGCGCCCAGGTCGCGACGATCCGGCTTTGGTCTATGGTCACGCGCTGGGGCGAAGGGAACCCCTCGACCGCGAAGAGGCTCTCGATCAGCGGTTCCTGCCCGGGTGGCAGGATCAGCGCTGCCGTGGCGGTCGCTGCAGTGGCTCCGGCTGCCAACGGGGCCCCGGAAGGGGCCGCGGAAGGGGCCGCCAAAGGAGCGATTGGTGCGGCGCCAGCTGCTTGTGCCTGTGCGATCACCGGCAGGAGGCCGACCGCAACCAGGCTCGTCAGGAGGCGGATCGGATTGTTCTTGAGGAACTCGTTCATCGCCGCGTCATAGCGGGTTTGCCGCCTGCCAACAAGCGCGCCCTCGCGCATGGCAGCGCTTGGCGGATAGTTGGTTCTGATTTGGGCGGCTCAGCCGTACCAGGGAGCGTCGCCGAGGCGGTCGCGGTCTTCAAGAAGCCGCTGCCACAGGACGTCGGCGAGCTGATTGCACTGGTCGTCGTCGAGTTTCTCGAAGGCGCCGCGCACCAAGCCGAAGACTACCTCCAGATCGGCTCGGTCTGCGCCCGCACCGCGGAGTCCCTCAAGGACTACAAACGCGACCGCGCCGAGTGGCCCCTCGAATGCCCGTGCTCTTTCCAACATCGTCTGATCGTCTGCCATGGCCTCGCCCCCGTCCCACAAGTTGGATCGGAGTAAGCGTATACCAATGGGACCCGCGGCCCGCAAGCGCTCACAGCAGCCGGCAGAGATTGCCCGCCTCGGGGCGGCGGTGTAGTCTGCGCTTCGCGCCGTGCTTCTTGGTCCTGGTCCGAGTCGGGCCGGTGACGCCCGGGCCTTCGAGCCGCAACGGCCACAGCGACACCGCGCCAGACGCGGCCAACGACACAGCGAAGCGAGACCCCGCGATGGCAAAAGACGAAGCGCAAGGCGGACCGCCGAACAGCCCGCCGCCGGACAGCCCTCCCCCGAGCGCGCCTCCGCCGAGTGCCCCGCCGCCAAGCGTTCCGCCGTCGGGTATCCCTGCGTCGAGTTTCCCTGCGGTCTCCGGCTACCTGCCGCCTTCGCCCTTGCTCAACGACTCCATCGACCTGGCGGTTGACGCCAAATATGTTTTCAGCGCCGACATCGAGGCGCCCCTGCACGTCGTGTGGGACGCGATGACCCAACTGGGCACGACGCTACCTTACTACTTCGGCTGTCGGCTGGAGGGCGAGATCGCAGCGGGGCGCGACCTGAAGATCGTCATGCCTGACACCGAGCGCACGCTCATCGAGGCCGAGATCCTCGAGGTCGTTCCGCCGCGGCGCATCATCCAGACCTTCCGCTTCTGTCACTTCGACGACGCGCCCAGCCGCGTGGTGCTCGACTTCATCCCGCTTGGCGTGGACTGCAGGATCCAGGTTACCCAGGACCGCTACCACGGCACCACCAAGACGTTCCGAGCGATGAGCCACGGCTGGCCGTACATCTTCGGCAACCTCAAGAGCCTGCTTGAGTCGGGTCGGATGACGCCGCGAACGCGCTGCTCGCATGTGTTGCTGAGCTTCTTCTTGCCGTTCGCTCAGGGTGAGATCGAAGACTGAGCCAGACTGAGCCAGACTGAGCCAGACTGAACCAGACTGAACCAGTTTGAGCCAGATTGACTGATCCACACCTTGCCGCAGTCCTTGTCGCCGTCGCGTCGTGCTACGGACCGCCAATCGGTACGGTCGGCATGATGAAGATGGCGGTCTTCGACTCGGGCTTGGCCTGACTGTCGGTCACCTTCGCCGCAAAGAAGAAGCCCTCGAGTTCGATCTGTGACAGCGGGATCTTCAGCTTCACAACCAGACTCGGGTCGCTCACTGAACCCGACAGCTTGCCGTCAGCCGACAGCTTCAGGCCGGCAGGAATGCCGCCGTTGGGGACGAAGCTGCTCAGCGCGCCCGGCAGCGGCGTCTCGACCCACGTGTATGGCTTCTTGCCGCCCTTGGCCTCCAGCTGCGCGCTGTAGGGTACCGGCACGTCTTTGACGACGATGATCAGCGGCAGCGCGATGATCTTCGTGATGAAGAGGTTGATCTGCTGGCTGCCGACAATCTCCAGGGGCGCGAGGCCCACGGGCAGATCGAAG
>CALGHC010000899.1 GCA_937915965.1 uncultured Myxococcales bacterium | reverse complement strand
CGCGCCTTCTTGGCGGACAGGTGATCCTTATACGCGCCATTCACGTAGGCATCCCGCGTCGCCGGAGCCATCTTGTCGGTGTCCGCGTAGCGGCTGGGGCATTTGACGGTCAGGTTGGTCGCGCGCAGCACGCCGGCCTCGAGGCGCCCCTCGACGATCGCGTCACGCCCCTCCTCGAAGGGATCGGGCAGCAGGCGTATGTAGGCGACCTCGACCTTGTGACCTTCGCCATCTTCGAGGTCGAAGCGGAAGCTCTCGCTGGCTGGCTCACCCCGGACGCTGCCGACCGCGATGCGCCCGGTTACCTTGATGTCTTGCCCTTCGACGCTGCCGCCTTTGGCCTCCAGATCGCCCAGGCTGTAGCTGTACATGCCGGCGCCGCCCGACGTGCTGGTGCCGACGACAAGCACGACGATGGCGACGACGGCCGCGACGATCGCAAGCGGCGCCACGCTCCTGCGGCGACGCACCACGGGGGTGCTCGTGTTCACGTCCGACGTGTGGGCGCTGCCGGCGTCGGCAGAGGTCTCAGAAACCGGCGTTGTGGTCATCTCGTTCTCCCCATTCAGTCAAGACGGTCAAGACGGCCAAGACGGCCAAGACGGCCAAGACGGCCAAGACGGCCAAGACGGCCACGACCGCGTCATCTGGCCGACGACAGTCTAGCACGCCGCCGTTGGGCTGCACGGAAGCGGCACGCAGGTGCGCGAGCCTGAACGGAAGTACGTCGCATGATGGGTTGCGCCCTGGCGGCCCGACGGACTCGCTACTTGGCGATGTCCTGGGCACAACGGAAGCCGATCGCGTCGGACGTTGTCGACAGCGCCTTGTTCTGACGGCGTGACGCGCGGAAATCGGTGGCGATGCTACCGGAATAGTCACCGCCCTTGACCACCGCCTCGGTGCCCGACTGCGGCCCGGTCGGGTCGCTGGTGCCATCGACGATGTTGGCCCAGGCGGCTGCGTCCCACTTGTCGGCCACCCACTCCGAGACGTTGCCGGCGAGGTCAAAGATGCCGTAGACGCTGGTGTCGGTGGACTTTGAACCCGGCTTCAGCGGCGCGCCCGTGTCGCAGCCCGCCTTGGTCAGGCCCTTCATCACGGTGACATCACAGGTCGGTGCGGTGTCGCTGCCCCATGGGTAGGTGGGTGTGGCCTGTGCGCAGTCGCCGTTGATCAAGGCACAGCCGCCTCGAGCGGCCTTCTCCCACTCGGCCTCGGTGGGCAGGCGCTTGGTCTCCCATTTGCAGTACTTGACAGCGTCGTCGTAGCTCACGCAGTTGATCGGCAGGTCCTCGTTGCCAGACACGCCCGCAGTGCACAGGCCGCCCGTCTGGGCCGCGCCGCACTCGCTCGCATCGACGCAGAGCTTGTAGGCGGCGACGGAGACCTCGGCCTCGTCGAGATAGAAGGCCGAGACGATGACAAGCCGCTGCGGCTTCTCTTCAGCGGCACATTCGCTGTCCGCGGCGGCGTTGCAGCCCACCTGAGCTTCGCCCTGGGCGACGAAGCGCATCCCCGCGGGCTCGTCGGCACACAGACCAGCGAGGCAGATCTTGCCCGAGGCACACTCCACACCGTCAGCGAAGGTCTTGTGCAGGCAGTCGCCGGTCTTCACGTCGCACGAATCAGTCGTGCACGAGTTGGCGTCGTCACAACCCAACGGCTTCGCAGTCGCCACGCAGACGCCAGACAGGGGATCGCAGGTGTTCTCGGCACATCCCTGGCCCGCCGGGCAGCTGATCACCGTCGCCGGGTTGGTCTTGCAGGCGTTGACGTCGCCGCTCTTGTCGCAATGCGGCGTACCCGTGCAGGGATCACCGTCGAGATCGACGCAGTCGGCATCTTCGGCGCAGATGCACAGGTTGGTGCCCGGCTTGCAGGCGCCGTCCTTGCACGCGTCACCGACCGTGCATTTTTCGTCGTCCGAGCAGGTGTTGCCATTGGGCTGGGGCGTCAGTTTGCAGTCGCCGGTCTTCTTCTCGCAGCGGTTGCGCAGGCACTCTGTGTCGTCGACGGTGCCGCAGTTCTTGACGGTCGCTGGGTTCGGCTTGCAGGCGCCGCTGGTCTTGTCGCAGTACTGCGTGCCGTTGCAGACGTCGCCGTCGTCCCACGACGCGCAGTCGGCGTCGTCCTGGCACTGACAGGTGTTGGTGCCGGCGAGGCAGACACCCACCTTGCAGTAGTCGAAGACCGTGCACGAGTTGCCGTCCGCGTCGCAGGGCTTGTTGTTGTTGACGGAGGTCAGCTTGCAGATGCCTGTCTTCTTCTCGCAGATGTTCTGCTCGCACTCGCTGTCGTCGATCGTGGTGCAGCTCACGACCGTCGCCGGGTTGACCGTGCACGCGCCGGTGAGCTGATTGCAGTACATCGTGCCGTTGCAGAAGTCGCCGTCTTCCTTGGCTTTGCAGTCCGCGTCCATGGCGCAAACGCAGATGTTGGTCGCGCCAGACTGGCATTCGCCGTTGGCGCACGCGTCGTTGACCGTGCACTTGCTGCCGTCGTCGCAGGCCGTCGGCACGTTGGGTTGCACGTCAGTTGGCGGCGGTATCAGCTTGCACACACCCGTGATGGCGTCGCACTTGTTGTAGAGGTCCTCCACGGACAGCAGCTTGCACTCGCCCGCCTTGGGGTCGCAGACGTTGCGGCGGCAGGGCGAGTCATCCACGGTCGAGCAGGTCACGATCGTCGCGGGGTTGATCGAGCAGCTGCCGCTGGCCTTGTCGCAATAGAGCACGCCGTTGCAGAGATCGCCGTCGTCTTGGGCGACGCAGTCAATGTCCTCCTTGCAGAAGCAGGTCACGGTGCCGGTCTTGCAGCCACCTTCCTTGCAGGTGTCGGACTTGGTGCAGGGGTTGCCGTCCTCGCACAGCGGTACGAGCTTCCAGGGGTCGAGCTTCTCGACCAGGGGGCGGCAGCGCTTGGGGTACAGCTGGCAGTCGCAGCACTTCTCAGGGTTGTACTTCGCGGCCTTGAGCGGGTCCTCGGACAGGTAGCAGACGTCGACGTCCGCGACAAACCCCTGCTTGCATGCAAGCTGGTCGACCGAGGTCTCTTTGCACTGGCCGTCCGCGGGGTCGCAGATGTTCTTCAGGCAGGTCG
>CALGHC010000898.1 GCA_937915965.1 uncultured Myxococcales bacterium | reverse complement strand
GCGTCTGCCGACGCCCGCATGGGTGCCTCGCTTGGCATCTTCTCCGTCCTCTGGCGCGAATCTCTGGTTTGCGGCCCGTTGGCCGCGACGCTAGACTGGCTACCCGCGCGGCCGTCCCGCACGGGTAGCCCCCCCCCCGCCTGCTGCCGATCCCCTGTGGAGACCACCGCAAGAGCCCCGGGAGATTGGATGCACGCGCAGAATTCTTCGAATGCCACCGCGGCCGGTTCGCTGGTACCTCTCGGCCAGCGCGATCTGGAGCAACCCCGGCAGGTGCCGTCCGCGCTGGTTGCGCTGTCCGCGCTCGCTTTTCTGGTTGCCGCCGCTTGCGAGGAAGCTCCGACCGACTTGGAAGACGATACTTCGCTCGCGTCCGATGCCATCGCTCCAGACAGCGGCACCGCCAGCGACACCGGAGATGGTTCGAACGATGGCGCCGCGCTGCCGTTGGAATGCCCTGGCGGCGGCGGTTGCGGATGCAGCGAGCACGGGGATTGCGACAGCGGGCTGTGCATCGAGACTCCGTCAGGCAAGCAGTGCGCCCGGACCTGCGTCACCGACTGCCCGTCCGCGTATCTATGCGCTGCGGTCAGCTTTGGCGGCGCGGACACCATCAACATCTGCGTGCCTCGCTGGGGGCGCCTTTGCGATCCGTGTCAGGCGACCGAGACGTGCGCTGCACTCGGCCTTGGCGACTCCCTCTGCGTTGAGTACGGGGCCAACGGTTCGTACTGCGGAATCCCCTGCAGCGACAACGCAGCCTGCGGGGACGGCTACACTTGCGAGGATGTGACGTCGATCGAAGGCACCAAAGCCAAACAATGCGTGCACACCCCCGACCCCGAACAAGCGCCTGGCACCGGGTTTGGGACGTGTCCGTGCAGCGCCGCGGCTCGCTTGCAGAGCCTACACACAACCTGCTGGACCGAGAGCGTTGACGATCAGGGCGATGTAATCGGAACGTGCAGCGGCGAACGCGTCTGCGGCGAGGCAGGATTGGGACCGTGCATGGCGCCCGAGCCGATCCCAGAGCTGTGCGACGGGTTGGACAACGATTGCAACGGGAAGACCGACGAGGCTACCTGCGACGACGACGAGGCTTGTACCGAGGACACCTGCGACGCCGCACTCGCGTCCCCCGGAAGCGAAGGGTGCATCCACCAGAATCTGGACGATGCCTGCGACTATGACGGGTCTGGCTGCACCGTGGGTGACGCTTGCAAGAACGGTACGTGCGTCGCTGGCCCACCCAAGGACTGCGACGACGGTAACCCCTGCACCACAGATGTCTGCGATGCACAGACAGGCTGCAGCCACGACGACGACGACGGCAAGCCATGTGCCGACTCGAACCTGTGCACCGTCGGCGACGTCTGCGCGGCCGGCAGCTGCGCCGCGGGCAAGCCTTTGGATTGCGATACCGGCAATGATTGCGTCCAAGGCGGCTGCGACGTGGCGACTGGCAAGTGCAAGTTCATCGAGATGGACGACGGCCTGGGTTGCGACGACGGCAAGCCTTGCACTGCCCTGGACAGCTGCGCCTCGGGCGTGTGCATCGGCAGCGTCAAGGACTGCGACGATGGGGAGAGCTGTACGTGGGACGCTTGCAACCCAACGATCGGCTGCGTGTACGACGACAGCAACGCACCCTGCGACGACGATGACGCGTGCACAGAGAAGGACAACTGCAAGAACGGCTCCTGTCTTGGCAAGCAGGTCGCCTGCGACGACGGCAACGCATGCACAGAGGACAGCTGCGGCAATCCAGCCGGCTGTGTCCACACACCGGGCCCAGGCAGCTGCTCCGATGGCAACTCCTGCACGGACTACGATTCATGCGAGAACGGCGAGTGCAAAGGCAAGCTCAAAGATGTTGGGGTCGCTTGCGATGACGGCACCGTCTGTACCGATGATTCCTGCGATGCCGCGAAGGGTTGCGTCAACAAGCCGAACGATCAGGTTTGCAACGACGGCGACCCTTGTACCAACGGCGACCAATGTCAGGGAGGTGCCTGCGTCGGCGGCAACGATCTTTGCGAATGCAAGAAGGACCCGGACTGCCTGAACAAGGACGATGGCGACGCGTGCAACGGCGTCTACTACTGCGACAAAGGCACACTGCCATGGGGCTGCAAGATCAACCCCAATACGGTCGTGACCTGCGATTCCAGCAAGGATGGGCCGTGTGCCAAGACGTCGTGCGATCCTCAACTCGGGGTGTGCGAACAGAAACCTATCAGCGAGGGCAATCCGTGCGACGCGGACAGCAGCAACTGCACGGTTGGCGACACTTGCGTGCTCGGCACCTGCACGGCTGGCAAGGCAAAGAACTGCGATGACAGCAACCCGTGCACCGACGATGAGTGCCACCCCGTCGATGGGTGCAAGAATCTGGCCAATGTCTCGGTCTGCGACGCAGACGACAACGCGTGCACCCAAGGCGACGGCTGCAAGCAGGGCATTTGCGTGCCCGGCGCCTACAAGGTCTGCGACGACGACAAGCTCTGCACCACCGACAGCTGCGATATTGGCACCGGCAAGTGCACCTTCGAGGGCGGACCGAAGAACGGCCAGACCTGCGATGCGGACGGTTCCGCATGCACGGTCGGCGACCTGTGCAAGGATGGCGCCTGCTCGCCCGGCCCCATCAAGTCGTGCAGCGACGACAACCCATGCACGGACGACGTCTGCGACAAGGACGGCGGCTGCACCTACACCGACAACAAAGACCCGTGCGATGATGGCCAGGCGTGCACCATCGGCGATGTTTGCAAGGCCGGCGAGTGCGCATCCGGTGGTGCCAAGCCCTGTGACGACGTGAACGTGTGTACGCAGGACGCTTGCGACCCCAACACAGGCAAGTGCGACTACGACAAGGCGTCGACCGAGAACACGCCCTGCAACGCCGACAACAGCGTTTGCACGATCAAGGACCTGTGCAAGGCGGGTAAATGCTCGAGCGGGTCGCTGCTCGACTGCGACGACGACGACGTCTGCACGAGCGATGCTTGTGACCCGCAAGACGGCTGCACGCACGTCCACAACAACGTGGCTTGTGATGACGGCGACGCCTGCATGATCGGCGACGTCTGCAAGGCCGGCGACTGCGCTTCGTCGCCCGCGAGCTGTGACGACGGTAACGTCTGCACGCTCGACGACTGCAACACGGAGACCGGCTGCACCCACGAGGCCGTGTCTGAGCCAACCCTGTGTGGCCAGAATCAGGTCTGCGTTGGCACGACCTGCGAAGCGACCGTGTGCGGCGACGGGGTCATTCAGCCCCCGGTCGAGTCGTGCGAGACGGGCAAGCTCGGTGACGCGACCTGCGACACGGAGCTCGGCAATGGCTCGTACGGCAAGCTGCTTTGCGATAGCGGCTGCAAGACCTACGACTCATCCAGCTGCGTCAATTTGTCTTGGATGCTGCGCACCGACAAGTGCGCCGGCTTCAGGCAATCAAAGCTGCACGCGAACGTTCGATTCGCTGTCGCAAAGGTCGCGACCTGGGATCCGAAGAAGTCCTACCCGTGCCCAGAGGGCTATCACACCGCAACGACCGCTGAGGGGCTGGCGACCTTCAAGGGCGGTGGACTCGAGTTCACCTACTACAACCAATGTGGTTGGTACGGCGGGGTATGGGAGGGCATCGAGCGCAAGGTGTTCCGTTTCTCTGATTCGGCTCAGACAAACGGTATGAAGCACGCCTTTCCCTATGAAGGCGCTCAGGTTGACTACAGCGAGGACATCGACTTCTTCGCGGGCGTCGTCTGCATGCAGAACTGAGGACTGGCGCGACGGCGCGCGGTCGCCTCAGTACGGGACGCTTGGGTTGATCGCGTATGTGCCCACGATCGACGCCGACTCAAGCGCAAGGCCGACGACGGCTGCGACAAGCTGCGTACCATCGAAGCGACCCTCGACGGGGCAGCGGTCGACGTCCAGCGCGTATATGGTGAAATGGTAGTGGTGGACGATGGTGTCATTCCACGGAGGGCAGGGGCCGTCGAACCCGTAGTAATCTCCAGACATGTCGGCGTCGCCCGCGAACCAGCCTGAGTAATCGTTGACGCCCTGTCGGGTGCCATCGGGGCCCTGGGGGCCGGCCTTGCCCCGGGCGGTCACGCCGTCGCAAAACGCCCCTTCGGCTATTTCGCCCGCTGCCGGGTCGAGGTCGACGATCAGCCAGTGGTAGAAATCGACCCGCGGCAGATCCGCGGGGACAACGCGTCCCTCCTGATTGACATCATCGCCCCGGCTGGGGACGTCGGCGTCTCGGCATATCAGCGCGAGGGAACGGGTGCCCTCAGGCAGGTCGCTCCACGCGATGTGCGGATTCCTGTTCTCGGCTAGCGCGATGTGGCCTTGGTCCGCGTGGCGCCCGAACGCGCATCGGCTTGGGATGCGGCCGCCATCGGTGAAGCTGTTGCTGCGGACTTTCATCGGGGACCTCCATGAGCGACGCGCCCGAAGTCCGATTCACGGAGTCAATCGACGCGCAGTCGGTGAGTGCTCGCGTCTGCGGGCAGACCCTTCAGGCCGACCTGACGCGGCGCGTCGAAGTCGAAAGAATCTCCCACGCGCGCGACGATGCTGTCGGATGCGATCGCTTCGAGGGCGCCTGCCACGCCGCATAGCCGTGCCGCGACGTTGACCGTGCTGCCCAGGACGGTGAACTCTCGCCGTCTAACGGACCCGAGGTCGCCTCGCATGACGAAGCCGTAGTGCAGGCCCAGCCCAATCGGCGGCGGGTTCCAAAAGGCGATACCGGCGAAACCCCGCGCCCACTGAATGACGTCGCGAGCGACCTCGCAGGCGCGCACCGGGCCGTCGTCTCCCTCAAACACGGCAAGCATGCCGTCGCCCGAGAACTTGTCGACGTAGCCGCCCGCGGTGAGAACCAGCTCGGACTGGTAGGCGAGCACTTCATTGACCGCGACAAAAAGGCGTCGCATGTCCTGGTTGAAGCTGGTCGCCGTGAACCCGCGCAGGTCGGAGAAGAGGATTGTTGCTTCAATGTGTTCGGCGTCTGCGCTGCAGTGGTCGTGGACCCGCGCCGGCTGCGAGACGTACGCTTCCAGGTTGCGCATCAGTTCATCGTTTCTTCGTTCAGCCCGAGATCGGGCAAGCAGGTTGCCAGCGCGGGCCAACAGGATCGCTGCGTGGAATGGCTTGATCAGGAAATCGTCCGCACCGGCCTCGAGCGCCTGCACGTGGTAGTCGACGACATCCAGGCCAGTGACCACCATCGCGGGTATTCGCTTGAGATTCCCGTCGCGGCGCATACGCAACAGCACGCCCATGCCGTCGAGTCGAGGCATCTCCAGGTCCAAAAGGACAAGGTCTGGTGGCGTCCCGGCCATCGTCTCCATGGCGTCAACGCCATCGATGGCCTCCTCCACATGGGCACCGGCTACCTCAAGTTGCCGACGCAACAGTCTTCGGTTGGCGCCTTCGTCGTCAACGACGAGGATGCGCGCGCTGCGGACCGATCGGCCACTGAGTTCGAGTTGGCTAGCGAGCTCGTTCAAATCGCCTCGGCTTGTCCGGGTCCACCTTTTTGCGCCGCCACTTGATGACGGGTCGGTGGGCAGAGTCTAGCGGCGCGATCCATGGATCGGCAAGCGGCCCTCTCCTTGTGACGGGAAGCGGTCCTGTGCTTGCCCTGTGACGGCAAGCGGTCCTGTGCTTGCGACGGGAAGCGGTCCTTTGCTTGTGACGGGCGCTCGGATCGATCAGGGCGGGTGCGCACATCTCTTGACGCGCTCCGCAGCGAGCCGTATGCCGTGGCCGGCTCAGCAGCCAGGAGGAGTGCAATGGATTCCACAGATCAGCAAGACTTCGAGCAGGCGGTCGACGCGGCGTTGGACCAGTTGACCGCGCTCGACGCGATCAACCGTCTGTGGAGGCGGGATGGCTCGTTGTTCAGCGATGACCTCGAAGTGCAGCGCAAGGTTCGCGACCGCCTCGGCTGGCTCTTCTCGCCGCCGGCGATGCGGGAGTCGATCGAGCGCCTGACGGTCTTGGCGCGGACGGTGGAGCGCCAGGGGTACCAACAGGTCGTCGTGGTCGGGATGGGTGGCTCGAGCCTCTGGCCCGAGGTCATCGGGCGCCACCTCGCCGGTCGACGCGGTCTGCCGATCCGCGTTGCCGATAGCACCCACCCCGCGGCGGTTGCAGATTTGCTTGAGTCGGCGCGGCGCACCCGAACCCTATTCCTTATCGCCACCAAGTCGGGCGGCACCATCGAGACCGTGTCTCTCTATCGCGCATTGCGCTCGCACTTTCCGGATGGTCGCGACTACGTTGCGATCACGGACCCAGGTTCGTCACTCGAAGAGCTTGCTCGGATCGAGGGCTTCCGGGATGTCTTCCTCGGTCTTGCCGACGTGGGCGGTCGCTTCTCGGCGTTGTCGCCGTTTGGCCTGGTGCCTGCCGTACTCGCGGGAGTCGTGGTGCACGACGCCCTTGAGCGCGCGATGGAGACCGCGGCGGATTGTCGCGAGCCCGACCCGCGCCTCAACCCCGCGGCGCGCCTCGCTGCCGTTCTCGCCGCTGGCGCACGGACAGGGCGCTGGCAGATGCGCCTCGTGCTGGGCCGCGATGTCCGCGCCTTCGGCGGCTGGATCGAGCAGCTCATCGCGGAGAGTACGGGCAAGGCCGGCCAGGGAATCCTGCCGGTGCTCGGCGCCCTCGGCCAGGGTGGCACCAACCTCGGCGCCGCGCTGCGACATGCCATCGTTGTCGGCCTCAGCTCTTTCGACCACCCAGACGACGATTTCGCGGCGGACTGTGACGACGCCAACGTGCCCGGGCTTCGCTTTGTCATGCCCGAAGTGGCCGACCTCTGGACCGAGGTGTTTCGCTGGGAAGCGGCGACAGCGCTTGTCGGTGTGTTGTCGGGGATCAACCCCTTTGACGAGCCCGACGTCTCGGCGGCGAAGGCCGCGACGGCGGCGCTGCTGACCGGCGCGCGCCAGCCCGCGACGCCGGATCGCGAGCTTCGAGTGCGCCGCCTGGTCGACATCGACACAGCGATCGGAGACTCAATCGCCTCGCTGCCTGCCGACGACTATCTCGCAGTCCTTGCCTTCGTTGCGCCCGACCAAGGAAATCTGCAGCGCCTTGAGACATTGCGCGAACGCCTGCAGGCGCGCACGGCTGCCGCTGTCGTCGTGGCGATCGGCCCACGCTACCTCCACTCTACGGGTCAACTCCACAAGGGCGGTCCCCCCCGCGGCCACTTCATCGTCGCTCATGATCTCGACCGCGTCGCCCGCGGGGAGCTCGACGACGTGCCAATACCGGGCGCCGATCATGGCTTCGCGACATTGATTCGCGCACAGGCCGAGGGTGACGTCGCGGTGTTGGCCGAACGGGGCCTGCCGGTGACCTTGGTTCATGTGGGATGAGCCGAGAAATGTGGCTGGCATCCTTTCGGCAGCACCTTCTTGGCACGTTCTCTGACGGACACAGACCTGGCGTCGGCAGACCGAACAATCCTAGCCCTGGCAGACCGGACAATCGTACGTCGCCCGTCCCTGCTGGACAGTGCGCCGAATCTCGACGCCGTCGGTGCACCGGTGGCATTGCCCTCCCTCGCGTCCGTACACATCGAGGCGCTGCTGGAAATACCCGGGCGCTCCGTCGCCGTTGACGAAGTCACGCAAGGTCGTGCCGCCCGCTGCGATCGCTTCTTCGAGCACAGCGCGCACGGCGCCAACCAGGCGTTGGCACTCGGGCCTGCTCATCTTGCCCGCCGCTCGCGCCGGGGCGACGCGAGCCCGCCACAGCGCTTCGCTGGCGTAGATGTTTCCCACCCCGACGACGTGCTTTGAGTTCATCAGCCATTGCTTGATTGCGACCGCCCGGTCGCGTGTGGCGCCAAAGACGTAGTCAGGCGAGAAACCCGACCCAAGCGGCTCTGGCCCCAGCGAGGCCAGCAGGCGGTGAACAGGTACATCCGCCGAATTCATCGCGTCCAGCGCGCCAAAGCGCCTCGCGTCCACATAGCGGAGCAGCAGATCGCCGGCGGGCTCCTCGCCGTCGCTGCTGCCCTCCTCATCGCTCTCCGGACATCCGGCGCCTCCGTCAAAGGACGCGCGCCAATGCTCGTGTTTCAGCCAAGGTGGCGCGGGCGAAGTGCTCGTCTCAGCGAAGAGGCGGCCGCTCATGCCCAGATGTACAAGCAAGACGCGCTGCTCCGAGCCGCTCTCGCAGGCGAAGAGTAGATACTTTCCACGCCGTCGCACGGACGCAATACGGGTGCCGGTCAGTGCGCTCACTGCCTCCACCGGTATCGGGTAGCGCAAGTCGGCGCGCCGCACCTCGATGCGCGTCAGAGTCCGGCCGGGCAAGACCCGCTGCATGCCGACACGCACGGTCTCGACTTCGGGCAGCTCGGGCATTGTTGGCGCGCTCGCTAGGGTTTCGACCGGCCGCGGGACGGTCGGTCTGGGTGGCGAGGAGGCAGCGGCATGTCGCGCATGGTGATGAGGTCGATGCAGCGTACAGTCTCATCCATCAGGCTCCGCTCCTTGGCCCAGATCGCGATTGACTCGCCTGCGTCGATGCCGGCCTGACCGTCGCTTGGGCGACTGGAGAACCGGGCGGCATGGTCGGTTCGGGCGCTGGCGTCCTTGCCAATGCAGCGAAATATCGAAGTGTACAGGGCGATCCGCATGATGCGAGCTGAGGGTCCACCCTGCGCGCGGATGCCATGCGGGTCGTGGACCGCGAGGTCAGTCAGATGGCGGACGAGATGCTCTGCGCGCGCCTCGATCCTTCGCAGGTCGTCAAGTTGGGCCGCTTGCAGCGCCCAGGCTGGAGTCGGATCGTAGCGCCGCGCGCCCTTGGACGACCCCCGCCGAGGGCGGTTCACGAGCTCGAAGACGCGCCGCGTCAGTCGGACATAGTCTCCGATAAGTTGGCCAATCTCGCGGTCGCGTTGGGCGGCATTGTCCAGTGAAAGCGGCGCCAGCGCGGCCGCCGGCTGGGCGAGGCGGCTCGGTTCGCCCTCCGTTGGTCCGGTCTGCGACGCTGGCTCTCGGCTCATCACCGTTGGGGCACGCTGAACTGCGGCACACCCGCCGACCAGGAGCGCGCTTGCGGCCATCATCACGCCAAAGTGCCGCGGCGCTATCTCGGTCGTCCTCCAGGGCGCCATCCACGTTCTCCCGCTGTCTCGCGTGCCCTTTCGGGCTCGGCCGCCGCGCCCGTCGGTGACGGCGCCTGTTTTGCAAGACGCCCCGGGCCGCCCGTCGATCTACCTACTACCTCTCGCAGAGCCGGCTTCAGACGATCAACCGCACGCCGCCCAGCTCGGCGATGTTGTGGGGAAATGCGTCGCCGGGACAGCCGATGAACATGTAGTTCTTGGGCACGCCAAAGCGCCGGCTGAGGCGCTCGATCATCGGCGGCCCAAAGGCACCCTGGACCGCGATGAACTCGATCCGAATCTCCGGGTAGACCTCGTCGAGGAACTTCAGATCGCGCTCAAGGGACGGCGGAATCTGACCGGCGTCCTGGAAGACGTGAACCACGCGGATGCGCTTGGCGTGTTCGTTGGCGCGCACGTACAACATCGCTCGGTTGAGGTTTGCCGCATCATCGCCGCGGGTGAAGAAGATGATCGACTGGCTGGTGATCTCCTCGTAGCGGATCCGCGCCCACGTCGAGACCGTATCGGTCAGCCCGGTGACGCGCTCGAGGAAGGCCCGGCTGAGGTACAACACCAGGCGCAGGATCTGATTGCGCAGGAACATCACCGCAACCACCGTGGCGGTAGGAACGAAGTACATCGCGAACACGCCAAAGTCGTCGGGTTCACGGATGATGTTGCCGACCAGGCCAGCGAGGACGGCGAGGAACGCGACGATCACAGCGGGCCAGGGCGCGCGGATCGAGCGTCGCAGCCGCCCACGCTTCACCTTCAGCAACATGTTGCCCAGGGCAAACAGCGCCATCACCCCGAGGAAGCTGACCAGATAGACTCCGGCGAGGCGGGTGACGTCGCCGGCCGTGATGACGAAGACCGAGATGCAAAGCGCCAGGAAGGTGCCGATGATCACGTGGTTGGTTCGACGCCAGCGGTTCTCGCGCAGCAGCACCTGGGGCAGGGTTCGGTCCAAGGCCATGCGCCGCACGAGACCGGTGACGCCGATGTACGACGTCAACACAGCGCCCGACAACACCAGCGTGGCGTCGACGGCAACCAGCAGGCCCAACCAATGGCCGCCCATCAGCGAGCCAGCCTCGGCGAGGGCGTTCTCCTTGTGCAACAGCACCGCGGAGATCGGCATGACGGCAAGCACGACGATGCACATCAAGGGGTTGAAGATCGACACAACCACCCACATGTTGCGTAGCGTCTTTGGAAAGACACCCTCTTTCTGCTCCTCGATGAAGTTGGCGCTCGACTCGAAGCCGCTGATCCCGAGAAGGGCCGCTGAGAAGCCGAAGAACAGAGCGTAGAGCCAGCCGTCGGGGTGGGGTGTGTCGGCGTTCGCGAGCAGGTGGGTTGGGTCCAAGATCATCTCTGTGATGCCAAAACCCGCGAGGATCGTCAGCGTCACGAGGTGGATCACGAAGATGACCAGCGCGACGACGGCCGACTCGCCAATTCCCATGAAGGTCAGGAAGGCGAACAGGCCCAGCAGCACCAACGTCGCCGTCTCGACTGGCAGGCCCGGCACGACGTGGTGAGCGTAGTGCATCGCCTCGCTTGCGCTGATCACGGCCGTCGCCATGTACGACAGGATCGTCATGCAAGCAGCCATCGAGGCGCGGAACTTGCTGGTCGTATTCAGCAGGCAATTGTAGGCGCCGCCGTTGAGCGGGAGCGCCTCGCCGACCTCACCATAGACCTTTCGGAAGAGGTACAGCAGGCCAGCGACCATGAGCAGGACCAACGGCGCGTAGCGGCCCGCGTAGACGATCGCGATGGCCGAGACGTACAGGCACGACGAGCTGATGTCGTTGCCGCAGATCGCGGTCGCGTACCATTCGCCCAGCCGCGTCTTGTGGCCGGCGAGCTCAGCCACCTCGACCGGCTCGCTTCCGTCGAGGTGAATGATGCGGCGGCTGCCGCCGGTGTGGTTTGGCGCCACCGCCGACCAAAGCCCCGAGAACGGCGACTCGCCGGTGAAGCCGGCACCATCCGGGTCATCGTCGTACGGGGATTGGCTGCTGTGTGGGTCCTCTGTGGACATGGCGGGCAAGTCTAAGGGGGGCGACCCTGCCGGTCAACCACATAAATACAAACAAAATTGAGCGGTTACCGCGGCGCGCCAGCGCTGTCCGCACTTGCGCGACCCTTCAGACGCCGCTGCAGGCGCTCGCTCGCCTCTTTCAGGCCAGGCAAGCCAAGCCACCGCCCGACGACCACTACGACCACCAGCCAGGCGCAGCCGGCGGCGCCCAGGTCGATCGCTGCCGACAGCGAGCCGCGGCCCAGAGACTTCGTTGCCAGTCCGCCGGCCCATCCTCCGGCACCGGCCGCGGCGGCCCCCGCGACCACGGCGACGACCGCCGACCGCAGCAGGGCGCCACCGATCGGCCGCAAGCGCAGGCCCAGCGTGCCTCGCGCGAGCCAAAGCAAGACGACAACCTGAAAGACCATGCCGATGCTGCCAGCGGCCGCGAGCCCGACGATGTCCCACTGGAACAGCCAACCGTAGAGCGGCAGAGAAGCGAGCGTCACCGCGCTCGTCGCCAGCATCGGACGCCAGGTATCACCCGTCGCGTACAGGGCACGCGTCACGACAGCTTGTACGGCCCAGGCGCTAATACCGCACGCGTAGGGCAGCAACGCCGCTGCGGTGCGGACGGTATCGTCGTGCCCGAACTGGCCGTGCTCGAAGAGCAGCGCGACTACCGATTCAGCCCGCACAGCCACGAACGCAGCGAGGACCATCGAGAGACCGATGACGGCTGCGAGGGCACGGCCCAGCAGGCTTCCCAGCTCATCGAAGCGTCTCTCGGCGTACAAGCCAGCGATCCACGCCCCCGTCGCCTGGCCAGCCGCCGTACCCACGAGGCCGACCGGGACCAGCATCAGGCGCCGCGCCGTGTTCAACCACGAGATCGAGCCTGCCTGCAGGTGGGAGCCGTAGTACCGCCCAAGCCACTCATCGACCGTCGTCAGGCTGACGCCGATCATCAGCGGAAGCGCTGTCCACAGAAATCGGCGCACCTCCGGATGGCTGGGGCGCCAAGTAAATCGGAACGCCAAGCGCCCGCGCGCGCTCCACGCGGGCACGACCAGCGCACCGAGGAACGCGCCAACGAGGGCGCCCCAGTTGAAACCCGCGATGGCGCCGAAACGAGCGCCGATGAGCCCGCCGGCGATGATCCCGCCGTTGTAGAGCAGTGGCATCAGCGCCAGAGGCCCGAATACGCGCCGGGCCTGCAGGTTGGCTTGGATGAGACCGCCAAAGATGAAGAAGACCTGCGCGGGTAGGACGATCCGGGTCAGGCGTGCGGTCAGGGCGATCTGTTCTGGCGAGAATCCGTCGACGACAACCGCGATCAACTGTTCCGTAA
>CALGHC010000897.1 GCA_937915965.1 uncultured Myxococcales bacterium | reverse complement strand
TATCGCGCCTCTTGTCTCACATTTCATCGCCGAGGCCTGCCGCGAAGAGGGCAAGGAACCGCGGGCGCTGCGGCCGGAGGTCATGCGACTGCTGCAAGCGCATCCCTGGCCGGGCAACGTGCGTCAACTTCAGAACGTGGTGAAGCACGCGGTCGTTGTCTCCGTCGAATCCGACATCACCATCAAGGAGCTGCCAGAGAGCTTCATCCGCGATCTGCCAGACGATCTCCCACCGGCGGCCAACCACCCCAAGGCCGACTCGGCCAACGCAAGGGCCGCGGTCGGCGACCCGGATGTGACCGGTTCAGCGACCGGGCGAGGCGCCCTTGTGGCCGCAGCACCACTCACGAGCGACCCTGCCGCCCGGCTCGATGCGGCGCTCGACGCCGTCTTTCCGCGGGACGGGGCGCTGCCCACCCTGACAGAGCTGGAGCTTGCTGGCATTCGGTTGGCCCGACGGCGGCTAGCGGACAACCGCACGGCGATCGCTGTCGCCCTCGACATCAGCCGCGCGACTCTCTACCGCCGGCTGCAGCAGATCGAGGCGGCGTCACGCGCCAGAGACTCGTCGAATCAGGGCGGCCACGGATCGGGCATCTGAGGCGGGGGTCGCGCCGGGGCGCCACCCAGGATCCACCGCCTGCATCGTCCTGGGGTGCGCCCAGATTCACGCCTTCCGACTGGCTACGCCGGAGTCCGGCGCGACGGCGAGGACCTCGGCAAGGGCGCGCTGCGCGGACGCGTCGATCAAGCCTGCATCGGTGACCAGGGCGACCAATACGGAAGAAAGCAGACGGTGTGTGGCGACGGCTTCGGGAGCCTCGGCAAACGCATCCAGGTGCCTCGCGATCGTCGCGGCGTCGCCGCGGCCGACGGCGCCAGTCAGGCCGTGGGCCAGCGAGCCAGCCGAATCGAGCGAGGCCGCCTCGAGGGCGTCGAGGGCGGTTCGAGCCAGGTGCAGCAGACCGCGACGGGCGGCCAGCCGCGATACGCCGGCGGCGACAGCCCTGTCTTCACCAATGGCAATCAACGCAACGAGATCATTGCCAACAATGGCCGCGGCTCCGTGGTAGTTCGAGCGCCCGGCGAGGTCGAGAAGCGCCGGCATTCCGCCCACGAGCTCCGCGACCGAGGCGGCGCGGCTCCGGCCCACAACGTCGCTGCCGGCGAGCGCGAAGAAGGCCCCCCGCAGCGGGCGAGTCGCCAACGCGACCGCGGCCTCGCCCGAGAGCGCCGGATCGAAGGCGAGAGGGTCGGCGAGGCAGCAAAGCGGATGGCACGAAGCGAGCGCTGCTGGCGCCCCGGGCGCGTCGAGGACCGACGGGACGGTCACGCCGCTGAGATGCAGCCAACAATCGGCCGCGCGTCCCCGCCGAGTCGCGCCGAGGCCGACAGCAGACGCAGCCAGGTCGCGGTCTGCGGTCGCGACGACGATCGTCGATGTGGGGGGGGCGGGCGAGGCGGCGTCGCGACGGTCAGCGGCGTCCCAGTGATCGACCGAGTCGAAGAGGCACACTGGTCCGAACGGCCTGTCGCGCTCGGCCAGGTCGGCCGAACAGCGTCGCAGCCAGTCGGCGGCGCCGGGGCGACGCCCTGGGTTGCGGCCGATGAGGTCGACGGCGACCCCAGCGTGGGCGAGCGCGGTGGCCAGCGACAAGCCGGCCCGACCCGCACCAACGATCGCGACGCGAGGAATTGGTAGCGGAGGCGGCGACGACGGGGACGGCGCGGGATTGGACCGCGCCGCGGCGGAGGACCGGCTCATCGATACAACCCCTTGGCTTCGATCCACGCGGCGACTTCGCGCGGTAGCCGGCCAGCGACCGGCCGGCCGGCGACGAGATCGGCCCGCAAATCCGTGGAGCTGACGCCGGGCAACACGATGGCGGGCTCGTAGCCCGGCTCGGGGCGATAGCCGGGCCGGCCGAGCACCAGCGGCGGCGCAACACGGGCGATGTCGTCGAAACGATGCCAGCGTTCGCGCTCCGCGATGGCGTCGCTACCCACGACAAGGCGGAACCTGTGGTCGGGATGCTGGGCACGGAGGTGGTCCAGCAGGTCAATCGTGCGGCCGCGGCTGTCGGGGTGCTTTGCCAGCAAACGCTCGTCCTCCCGCACCAGACACGCCGCGGCGAACATCCCAAATGCCTGGCTGCACATCGCGAGCCGGTCGGCCCAAGGCGCGAGGGGCTTACCGAAGGGGTGGCGGAAGACGGGCATCACCCAGACGACATCGACCGGGGCCGCCGACAGCAGCCATGCGGCTGCGAGCACGTGGGCGACGTGCGGCGGGTCGAAGCTGCCCCCGTACAGCGCGACCACCGGCCCGGGCGGATTCTCGGTCATGCGTGGCGACCGGTTGCATTCTCGCCCGCGGCAAGCACGCCGCGCTGGCGGCGATACAGCAGGTGAGGTCGCGCCCGCCGGCCGAAGAGCTCCTCGGCGGCCGCGAAGTCGGCAGTCGCTGCGTCGACACCGGCGCCCGCCTCAAGCGCCTCGCGCGCCAGCGGTCCGCCCATGAGCAGATCGATGGCAAGGCGGTCGCGAACAAACTCGTAGACTTCCTCGCGCCAGGCAAAGTCAGCCCCGCCGACTTGCATTGCAGCGGCGATGACTGCGATGCCGGCGCGAACGCTTGGGAATCGGCGCCGATCGACGACGTCGAGGGCCACACCTCCGCAGACCTGGCCGGCGTATTTCTGAAAGGCGGGCTCGAAGCAGGTCGGCCGCACCTCCAGGCCGGCAATGTCGAAGCCCTCGAGCGCGGCAGCGAAGCGTCGTGGATCGAGCCACGGTGCGCCAACGAGTTGAAACGGCCTCGTCGTCCCGCGTCCCTCGGAGAGCGTCGTACCCTCGATCAGGCACTGGCCCGGGTAGACGACCGCTGTCTCGACCGTTGGCATGTTCGGCGACGGCGCATCCCACAGCCAGCGCGCCGCCTCGTCGGGCTGCTCGTCCAAGAACGCGTCAATCTGCCAGTCGCGGCACGCGACCACGTCGAGGCGCACGTCGAGGCCTTGCTCAGCCACGTACAGGCGAGCGATCTCGCCCGGGGTCATGGCGTGCCGCTGCGGCAGATCGATCCAACCGACAAAGCTGCGCCACGCCGCACCAACGCGGTTGCCCTCGACGACCTCGCCGCCCAGCGGGTTGGCGCGATCGAGCACCAGGACGGCGGTTCCCTCGGTGGCGCTGACCTCAAGGGCCATGCAAAGCGTCGCAGCGTACGTGTAGTAGCGAGCTCCAACGTCCTGAACGTCAAAGACGACGACATCGATGCCGGCGAGGGCATCGGGGCTCGGGATCAGGCTGTCCTCGTCATGACCGTAGAGGGAACGGACGGGCAAGCTGAAGACGGGGTCGACGCCATCGTCGACGCCTATCATGTCCTGGGCAGTCGCCCAGATGCCGTGCTCGGGCCCAAACAAGCGCACGACGTCGATGTCGGCCTGGCGTAGCGCGTCGACGAGATGAACGCGCCGGCCGCGCCGGTCCGCTCGGCGCAGGAGGGACGTCGGGTTGCAGATAACAGCGACGCGCGCGCCTCGCAGCGCGCTGAAGCCACCCTCGAACGCGCGTTCGGCGCCGGTCTGCATGGTGCGTCTCCCCGGATCGCTGCCGCGGGCGAGCGGCTCAGTGGCGGCCGTGGCCGTCGCCGTCGTCATCCGGCTCGGCGTCGTGGTCTGCGGGCCGCAGCAGCCGCAATTCCCCTTCGCCCTGAGCGCGGAACACTTCTATCTCTTTAATATTCGTGAGGTTCACGTAGAGCGACGGCTCGGACTCACGTTCGTTTCGCAGGGCAATAAAGCCCTCCTCGATGCCGTCGACGACGCCGATCACCGAGGTGTCGTCGTCATCGAACTGCACCACCCACACCTTCTGGCCGATCAGTTTCTTCATCGCTCCGTGTCCTTGGCCCCGCCGGTCGCCGATGGGGCGGGGGCGCGCAGTCTAGCGAGGACGGAGGCGCCCCACAACCGCGGGACAAGCGGTCAAATCCATGGCGATTACCCATCCGGATCGGTGGCAGCCGCTTGACAGCCCCCGCCGGGCCGGCAATCCTGCCAAGTGCTGGAGCCGATGCCGATGAGATGGCATCGACCGGGGAGAGACAAAGTGCCGACCCGACGCGATCACGACGACGCCCTGCTGCGCGCTCAGCCGATGGCTGGGACGCGGGCGATCGCTTGCTGTTGTCGCTGTCCGGGGCCCTGGTGCCTGCAAGCCTGAGTGAACGCAACGCCGTTCGACTCAGGCAGCGCCAGGGCAACATGCACCGCCGTCGACCCACCGACACAAAGCACAACACACACATGGTCACGGGTCGTCACCCACGACGGCCGCGACGAATCAACTGACCGATCGGTCTGGAATCCCCCGGCCGCGCGGAACTTCGAAGGAGATTCCCATGGACGCCATCTCCAAGGGCGCATCGCGCCCAGGCGCGCAGACCGAGGCAAGTCCGACCGGCCAGCCCGCTATCGGGGCGGCAGGCTTCAACCTGGACTTCGCCACGATCAATGAAGAAGAGGAATTCCTCCTCAAGACGGAGGCCTACGCGGACGGCGAGATGTCGGACGACGCCTACCGCGGCTATCGGCTCACCCGAGGTGTCTACGGCCAGCGCATCGATGGCATCTTCATGCTGCGCATCAAGGCCCCGGGAGGCATGCTGACGCCAGCGCAAGCGCGGACCGTGGCCGAGATTATTGCGGCGAGCCCGAGCCGGGCAGGCCACATCACGACACGCGAGAATTTCCAGATCCACGACATGGTTCCGGCCGAAATCGCGGACTTCAAAGAGAAACTCAACGCCGCCGGTCTCACCCAGGTGGACGCATGTGGCAACACCGTGCGCAACGTGGTTCAGGATCCATTCGCAGGGCTGCACCCCGACGAGGCGTTCGACCCCACACCGTATCTCCAAGGCTTGGTGCGGTTCTTCCTGGGGAACCCCCGCTCCCAGGACATGCCCCGCAAGTTCAAGATCGCGTTCTCGGGTTCGACCGCAGACCGCGGCTACGCGGCCATCAACGACATTGGCCTCATCGCGGTTCGGAGCGAGGACGACAAGCCGGCGTTCAAGGTGTTGTGCGGCGGCGGCTTGGCGTCTTTGCCGCGTAGCGCCATCACGCTGCACGACGCTTGGCCAGCCAACGACATCCTCACGCCAGTGTGCGCGGCGATCGACCTGTTCCAGGATCATGGCAACCGGCGGCTGCGCAGCAAAGCACGCATCAAGCACGTGCTGCGTACGCTGGGCGACGAGGCCTTCGTGGCCCTGTATCGGACCTACTTGGAGCGGGTGCAGGCCGATCCTCCGACCGCGCTCGGCGTCGAGCCTCGTCTCCACGAGGCTAGCGAAGGCTGGCGCTATATCCCGCCGACCGACGCCGAGGCTCAGGCTAGCGGCCTGACGGCCTGGGCGCGCACCTCCGTGAGCGAGACGCGCTTGCATGGCAAAGTCTTCGTGACGATCCGCCTGGACGACGGCGGCGAGCTGACACCGGAGAGTCTGGGGATCCTCGCCGACGCAGCCGAAGGCTTCGGCGAGGGGGTGATGCAGCTCACCCACCAGCAAAACATCGTGCTGCGCGCGGTCAACGCCGAGGACATTCCGGCTCTCTTCGACCTGCTCGCAGCTTCCAATCTGGCACGGCCTGGGCCGCTGTCGATCGCGGACGTCACGAGCTGCCCAGGCACGGACACCTGCAACCTCGGCATCACCTCAAGTCGGCAGCTCGCGCGTCGCCTCTCGGTCCGCCTGGGCACGCGCGATGACACCGATTTGACGATGAAAATAAGCGGGTGTCACAACTCCTGTGGTCAGCATCACATCGGCACGATCGGTCTGCACGGCGCCGTCAAACGCATCGGCGGACGAGTCGCGCCGCATTACCAGTTGCTGGTTGGTGGCCACATCGGCGGCGGAGTGGCGACATTTGGTGAGACCATCGGCTTCGTTCCATCGGGACGGGTCGAGGCGGTCGTCGATCGGCTGCTTGAACACGCGGACCGCGAGAAGGCCGACGGCGAGACCGCCGGCGACTTCCTGCGCCGGGTCACGCCCACGAGCCTGGTGCCGGTGGTCGCCGACCTGCTTGAGATCGAGGCGGCCGACTCGCGCGAAGAGGATTTCGTCGACGTCGGCAACGACACAGCGTTCGTGGTCCTGCGCCGCAAAGGCGAGTGCGCCGCCTGAGCGGGCGGCCAAAGGTCGCGGGCGACCCGGCCCAACGGTTGAGGCGCGAGACGCAGCGAGGCGCTGGGAGCGAACGGGCGCCCGGCGAAGTCGTGGAGGCAGAGATGGATCGGATTCGCGAGCTCGAGGCGCAGAGCGTCTACATCTTGCGGGAGGCCTACCGGCACTTCGACAGCCTGTGCATGCTGTGGAGCATCGGCAAGGACTCGACGGTGCTCCTGTGGCTCGCGCGCAAAGCGTTCGCCGGCCAGGTGCCCTTCCCGCTCGTGCACATCGACACCAGCTACAAGATCCCTGCGATGATCGCCTACCGAGACCGCCTCGCCCGCGATTGGGGGCTGACGATGATCGTCGGCCAGAACACCGAGGCGCTTGCCGACGGCATGGGCCCCGACAAGGGAAGGCTCGTGTGCTGCGCCGCCCTGAAGACCGATGCGCTGCGCCGCACCCTCGACGGAAGCGGAGCGCGAATGCGCATGAACCCCGCCGGCGACTACGTGGCCGACTGGGAGCCGCGTCCGTACAACGGCGTCATCGTAGGAGCCCGCGCCGACGAGGAAGGTTCACGCAGCAAGGAGCGCTACTTCAGCCCCCGCGACGAGAACAGCGATTGGGACGTCAGCGAGCAACCTCCTGAGTTCTGGAATCAGTTCAAGACACGCTTCGCGCCCGGGACGCACGTGCGCATCCACCCTTTGTTGGACTGGACCGAGATCGACCTGTGGGAGTACATCCGAGCCGAGGCAATCCCGATCATCGACCTGTACTTCGACAAGGGAGAGGGCACTCGCTACCGCTCCTTGGGCTGCGCCCCATGCACCGCTTGCATCACGTCGACGGCTCGGACCAACGCCGAAGTGATCGAGGAGCTGCGCCGCACCAACACGCCGGAACGGGCCGGCCGGGCGCAGGATCAGGCCGATCCACACGCGTTGGAGAAGCTGCGGCGCGAGGGCTATATGTAGGCGCGATCGACGACTGCAGTGCCAGCGGCGACGACGGCGACGAGCGCGCCACAGGCGAAGGCCGAGACCGGCGAACGAGGAAGCGATGGTAGGGCGACAGGTAACGAAGGAACGGCCCCAGCGGCCTGCACGTGCACAAGCCGACGGCGTCGAAACGGGCGACGGTTCGTCCGCCGACCCGGTGGATGACGCGCGAGCGTCCGCGGCAGAGACAGCAGCGGCGGTAGCGGCGGCGAGAGAGATGCTGCAGGTCGTGATCGTAGGACACGTCGATCACGGCAAGTCGACCCTGGTTGGCCGACTGCTGTGCGACACGGGCACCATCCCGCAGTCCAAAGTAGACGCGGTGCGCGAGCTGTGCGCGCGGCAGGGCAAGCGCTTCGAACACGCCTTTCTGCTCGACGCGCTGGAGGCAGAACGAGCGCAGGGCATCACGATCGACTCGGCGCGTTGCTTCTTCGGTTCCGAGCGGCGCGACTACATCCTTGTCGACGCCCCGGGCCACGTCGAGTTCATCCGCAACATGGTTTCGGGCGCGGCGCGGACGGAGGCGGCGCTGCTGTTGCTCGATGCCCACGAGGGGATCCGCGAGAACAGCCGCCGACACGGCAAGCTCCTCAGCTTGCTGGGCATCCGGCAGGTCGTCGTCGTCGTCAACAAGCTCGACCTGATCGACTACGATGCGGTCCGTTATGGACGCTTGATCGAGGCCTACGGCGCGTTCCTGGGCGAGTGCGGCATCACGCCAATCTGCTACGTGCCGGTGAGCGCACGCGAGGGCGACAACGTCGTCACGCCTTCGCCGGCGCTCGCCTGGTACGACGGTCCGACCTTGCTGGAGGCCCTCGACGGTTTGCAGCGGCTTCCCAGACCGGTCGAGGCGCCGCTGCGCATGCCGGTTCAAGATGTCTATAAATTCAATGAGAAAGGCAACGACGAGCGGCTGGTCGTCGGGCGCCTGGTGAGCGGTCGACTGCGCGTCGGCGAGGACGTGATCTTCAGCCCATCGGGCAAGCGCGGCCGCGTCAAGGCGCTGCGCAGCTTCCCCGGGCCTTCGCTGGAGTCGGTCTCGGCCGGCGAGAACGCTTCGGTGGTCCTTGAGGACGAGCTGTACGTGCCACGCGGCGAGGTGCTGCACCACGCTGATGACCCGCCCCTGGCGAGCCGACTGATCTCAACACGGCTGTTCTGGCTCGGCAGACAGCCGCTGCGGGCGGGCGGCCGCTACGGCTTGCGCCTGGCGACAGCAGAGATGGAGGCTGAGGTGGTCTCGATCCCGTCGACCACCGACGCGGCGACGCTGCAGACCTTGCATGGCGCCAGCCAGGTCGAGCGCAATCAGATCGCGGAGGTAGTGTTGCGGTGCCGCCACCGGGTCGCCCTCGACATCGACGGTGGCGCGCCCGATACGCAGCGCTTCGTGCTGCTCGATGGCTACGATCTGGCCGGCGGCGGCCTGATCCTCGGGGTCGACGCGGACGACGCGGGTCAGCGCACCGCGCTCACCTATCTGGAAAACTTCGCGTGGCGGCCGCAGGCGGTCGCGATCGACGCCTGGCGCGAGCGTCTGGGTCACAGCGCGCTCTGCGTGCTGCTCGTTGGCGATGGTCAGACCCGCAACGCAGAGGTCGCCGCCGCGACCCAGCGGTTGCTCTTCGAGGCGGGCGTTCATGCCGCCCTGCTCGATTCGGCCAACGTGCTCGCCGACGCGCCGCGTGACACCAGCCTGGAGAGCGCCCATGAGCGCCTCGCGGCCAGCTTCGTCGAGGCGCTCACCCCTTTGCTCGGCGCCGGTCTGGTGACCATCTCGACGAGCGCCGCGCTCGGACAGGCGGATCACGGCTGGCTACGCGAGCGGCTCGACAGCGCCGTCTTTACTGTGTTGCTGAGCCCCGACCGCAATGCCCGCCTGGTGGACGCCGACGTCCAGTTCTTCGGCCGCCGCGGCACCGAGGCGATCGCCCAGGATGTGGCTACGGCGGTGATCCAGCGGATTCGACAGGCTTCGGCCGCCGATCCAGCCTGACGGGATCAGCCTGACGGCATCAGCCGCTCGCGGCCACCAAGGATGAACCCGGCCGATGCGCGTGCGGTTCGAGTTGGCTCAGCGGCGGTCGTCCGGATGGCCGGCCTCGACGCGCAGCGACCTCAGGGCGCCCTCGTAGACGGCGCGGTGGGCCTCGAGCGCAGAAGCGAGGCCGATCAGGCTGACCGTGTAGAGGCCGGTCTCGGCGACGGTCACTATCTGCCACAGCGCCCGCCGTGACTCGCCGAAGAGCTCGAGCGCCTCAATCAGGCGAGCTTCGAGGTCCGCGAGGTCGACGCGTTCGTCGCGGGTGACGCCCCAAGTGCCATCGCGGCCCAGCGCGGCGACCACGTCGTCGACGTGACCGTCCAGGGTGGCGTCAACTTCGGGTTTGATCGCGAAGCGCAGGATCACGACCGCCTGGCCACCCTCGAACCGAGCCCAGGTCCGGTGGTCCAGCTTGCGCAAGCCTGTCGGAATGACGATCGAAGCCGGACTCCCAGCGAGTCCGTGGCGGCTGCCCGTGCGCACCGGGGTCGGAACGACCGAGCCGCCAGCACAAGCAGTCACGAACGTCAGCGCGCTGCCAAAGACCGCAAGGAGAGCGAGAAAGGCAAGGTTACGCATCGTCGCAGCTGTCCGCCGCCGAGAGCCGCGGCTGGGGTCACGGGTCATCCGCCTGGCCACCGCACATCGGTCCACGCACTAATGGGCGGCGGCGGCCTGGCTCTTTGGCTTTGCGTTCCAGATCCGCAGGGCGAGGAACAGACCCAGCACGGCGAGCGGCATCATGACCACCGGCCATATGGCCCAGTTGGCTGGGTCCTTGGCGGCCTCGCCGTCCGGGAGCACCTTGCCGAGAATGACAGCCTGAAGGCCGGTTCCGGCGTAGACGCAGCCGTCGATCAGACCCACCGCGACGCCGGCGTTCTTGCGCCCACCGAAGTCGGCGCTGGCCGTGCCGCTGAGCATTCCGTGCACACCGATGACGCACAGCTGCATGAAGATCAGCGCCCAGCCAATCGCGGGCGAACCCAAAGCGAAGAAGATCGCAGCGGTTCCGACGGCCAGGCCGGCGTAGAGGATCGCCGCCACGGGGCCGCGTCGGCTGTTGAAGACGTAGTCGCTGATGATGCCGGAGAACATGCCGGCGAGGATCCCGGCGAGGCACATCATCAGGCCCCAGTTGGCGAAGATGAAGTCCTCGGTGACGCCGGTCTGCTTCGAGAAGATCCGGCCCCATTGCATCGTCGAATTGCGCAGGAAGCCGCTGCAGAACTCGATCGCGGCGATGATCAGGATGACCCGCGACGAGAGCATCCGCCGCAGCACGACCGCGAGCCCGTCCGGTTCTTCGCTCTCGCCGGAGGTGGCGTCGCCCAGGTCAAAGTTCTCGAACCCAGCGCCGGCCGGATCGTCGCGGATGACGAAGACGTCGATCACGAAGAAGACGACCATGATGGCGGCCGGCGCGAAGAACACCCACTCCACGCTGGTTGCACGCAGGATCGCGCCGTTCCAGTCAAACGCGAAATAGATGCCCAAAGAGATGAGGATGCCGAATATACCCCCCAGGACGCCACGCTCGCGCACGTGGAACCAGCCGGCGTTGACCTTGACGATCGACACGGCGCCGAAGCTCTGGAAGTACATATTGATGCCGAAGAGCACGCAGTAGAGCGGGAAGAGGTTGGCGGTCCAGTCGAAGACCACGACCAGCCCCATCAGGACGTTCGCCACTGCGCTGCCAGCGGTGCCGACGAGAATCGTCCGGCGACCTCCCCACCGATCGCACAGCGGTCCATTGATGAGGAAAGCGATGCCGTAGACCCAAGCGCCGACCATGAAAATGAGCCCAAAGTCCTCGTTGGTCATCAGACCGCGCTCGGCGAACGCGCTCTTTGCGACCGTGAGGTTGTATCGGCCCATGTAGAGGAACGCGTAGGTGAGACCCAGCGGAAGCCAGTTGAGGAAGCGGCGCCTGCGAAAGGCGTCACTGTGATCGATCTCGACCTTGGGGAGGCGCCAGAGCACGAGCGCGACGACGGCGAGAAGAATGAGGATCGGCAGGAACTGCTCAAGCCAGGGGGGCATGATCGGTCTCCGGGCGAAGGTGAGAGGTGCGCGGCACCCAATGCCTGGTTCGCTGCCCGCGACCCTGCCACAGCGCGATGGCTCTGGGAAGATGCAGGTGGCTAGCGATAGGAGACGCGCTGCGCTAGTTTTGCGGGTGTCGAGGTGCCAGCGCCACATCGAGACCCCGTGCAGCCGCGAAGCGGAGAGCCGACGATGCCATCGCCCAAACAACGACGCGCCCTCGACCCGGGGGTGCTGGCAGCCGGCTTGCTGCTACCCGGAGGCGGGCTTCTGGTCCGCCGACGCTGGGTGGACGGGCTGCTGTGTGCCGCCGGAGCAGCCTTTTTGGTCCTGTGCGGGCTGATCGATCTCGTCGTCAGCAACCGGATGGGCTACCCCGCGCCCATGCACGTGTTTACCGAGCTGGGCTCCCTGCCGAGTCCCTTGCGGGTGGGCCCGACAGTGCCGGTTGCCCTGATCTTTGGGTTGGCGATTCATCTGACGGGAGCTTGGCTGGCGGCGCGACCGCCGACGGCAAACGCGGACGACGCATGAGTCTGCGGACGTTGTCGCCAAGCAGACCGCAGACCGACTCCTGGGACAAACCGTCGGCGAGCAGCAAGGCCACGAACCGGCTGAGCTGGCCCGCGTGCCGCAGGTCGTCGGGGGCGCGAATCTGACCGTCGAAATCGCTGCCGAGCGCCAGGACCGCGTCGCCTCCGATGGCGCGCAGGTGGCGAACGTGCGGCAGGAGATCGGCGGCGCGGCAGCCGCCGCCGGGTCGGCCCGCGCGCACGAACGGGCAATGGAATGTCACACCGATCACGCCGCCACTCGCCGCGATGGCGCGGATCGTTGCGTCACTGAGGTTGCGCGGATGATCGACGACAGCTCTGGCGTTGGCGTGCGACGCGATCACCGGACCGCGTGCGACGGCGAGGATGTCGAGCACAGTCTCGTCGGCCGCATGAGAGACGTCCGGGAGTACGCCAAGGCCCTCCGCTTCCTGGATGAGGGTCCTGCCGGACGCCGAGAGACCTCCATGACGCCCGCGTCCCAAGGCGCCGTCACCAAATGCGTTGTCGTGGTTCCAGGTGGGTGAGATGTATAGCAGGCCGCGGTCTGCCCAAGCGCGCAAGGCCAGCGGATCGCTACCGAGCATCTCTGCACCCTCCAGGGCGAGAACGAGCCGCACTGCGTCGACAGGCGCCCCGCCGATCGCCGACGCCGCCGCGGCGCGGACGCCGACGCAGCGGTCCGTCGAGCGCCGCCACG